>JBFEYF010000139.1:0-5669 GCA_041562295.1 Sulfurimonadaceae bacterium | reverse complement strand
TGTGATAATGAGCAAAGCGATCTTGTCCGGGGTATAGTCGGCATAGATCTCTTTACGGTTTTGGGCCGCGAGTTGGCTCTCGTAATCGATCAGTTTTTCGATAAGGGCACTGATATGGCGGGTTGTCTCCATCAAGGGAAGCAGTGAGAGCATGCGGCTGTTTTGAAGTGAGGAGAGTGTTTGGATCGTATCCTTCATATAGGCATGAAACTTCTGAAGTTTTTTGTCGACAAAGTAGACAAACTTCTTTTCGTTGTTGTTTTTGTAGCTAAGGGCGTAGCTCTCCCAGAGTTTGGCTATCTTTTGATCCGATGCAAGAAGCTCTTTGGAAAGAAATGTCGGTTTGCGTCCGGTGTCGCGTGCATGATAGAGTTTGAGTGCGATATCCCTGTCTAAAACCAAAACGATCTCTTTGAGGTTGCTGATGGGTATAAAAGAGCCGAAATAGAGATTGTTGAGACGCTGCTGCATCTCGTTTTGATGTTTAAAGAGTAAAAATGAGAGCGTAGCAAAGCCTGTGAGCATCGCAAAAAGGAGGGTCAGTAGTTTATGGTTGGTCGTCAGCATGGCACACTTTTTAAACAGATCAAGCAATTTCAATGCCAAGGCAGCTGTCAAGGAGATTGGATATAATGGCACAAAAAGTTCAGGAGAGACGATGGCACAGCAAATCGAAATCGATTCACGCGACCTTTTTATCGGTATGAGCGTAATCATCGACAATATGAAAAAAAATATCGAAAAAGGAACCGTGACCTACCAGGATATGGAAGCGGTCATGACGATCATCATGCCGGAGATCGCATCGATGGTCTTAGAGCATGAAGAGCCTGAAGCGATCGAAAGCGCTACCCAGAAATTTGCGGGTTTGATCGCACAGATTGCCCATGATCACGGTATTGAGATCAAGTAGGAACGTCTATGGCAAAGAGAGTAATCAAAAGCGACAGAATCAAAGAGATTATCCGCAATATCGCGGCTGATTTTCGTTTTACGAATGAGGTGGGGGAGTATGCCCTGCTTTTTTACAAGTATGAAAATGATGACACGATCCGGGGTGCGGATATCGACAAGATGGTTGAGTATGTCACCACGAGTATGGCGGAACTTCAAAACGACCTGGAGTGGAGACAGGAGTATCTAGCAGAAAACCCTCAGCACCCCGAAGCCAAAGTTCTCGAAAATATGTATACCATCGAGCAGGAGTATAAAGAGCTGCTGGAATTTTTGCAGTAACATCTGTCACATATAAGCGTCAGCTGATTTTGCTGTAAGGCTTCTCCCAAAAATCGGCCCCTTTTTCGGGGTGCCCCTCAGTGATATCACAATAAAAACGCTCCTCTGTAGAGTGGATAGCGGCCCTGATCTCATTGATATGGTCATGCTGGGCCATCAGCGGTTCGGGTAGAATACAGACTTCGCCTTCGGTCAGCTCATCATTAAAACGTTTTTCATCGAAGCTTTTTCCCAGATATTTGACGATATAGCGCAGATCCCTTTCGGCATTGCCCAGACAGCTGGTTGCTCCCGGTGACGGGGTCATATTAAAGATCAGACCCTCTCCGGTATTGATCGAGGCTTCACCCAGCATCAGCTTTTGCTTGTTCTTATCGATCACCTGGGGTCTGACCCCTCCGAAGCCCTTGGCATAGGTAAACTGGTTTTTTTCCAGTGACGGTACGATCTTTCGGGCATCTTTTAAAAAGAGCTGCTTGTTAAGCCAGGGAACTTCAAACATAAAGTTGCGCAGGATATAGTTTCTGATGTCACGGTCTTTAAACAGATCCCACAATGCCTTGAATACCTTTCTGTCCAGACGAAGCGTCTTCCAAAAATCCCTATAAGTCCCTTTTTTATAGCGTTCCAGTTTGGGCAGCATCAAGGCCGTAGGGCCGAATCGTGTATTACCCTGGGCCAAAATATCGGGATCTCCGTGCAGTGCCGCAAAAGGGAGTTTGGGGTTTTGGATCATATAGACCTTGCCGTTGAGCATCGTCTCGTTGGTCAGGTAAAAACTTCCTGCGATCGGCAGACAGGCGAAATCGAGCCCGTGTCCCATCTGGTGGGCCAGGTAGAGCGAATGGGCTCCGGCATTGGCCACGACAAAATCGGCTGTGAATACCCGATCTTTGGTATGGATAACGTAACCGCGCTCGCTCCCTTTTTCGATCTTTACGACCTGGCTGTTAAGAAAAAGCTCGACCTCTTTACCGGGCTCTTTTTGGGCATTTTCGATTAAAGATACGGCCATCTTGCCGTAATCGACGGTAGTCCACTGGTCTTTGGCCCCGACACCGACAATATCATCGGGACGTTCATTGCCTTTAGTGTCATAAACAACTTTAGGCTCAATCTTTTTGAGGTCCTCTTTGTCCCATACCTGCAGGTAGGGAAAGAGCTGGGAGAACTCCTCGTAGCGGTGGAGTAAAAACTCAACTTCACGCTTGCCCACCCCCAGTGCCATCTTTTGGTGGGAGAAGATGATCTCGTTTTGATAGTTGTATTGCAGGCAGTACTTCTCCACCATTTTGGCGGTACGCTTTGTGATAGCGGCTTTGGAGAGTGTATAGTTGGTCTCGATGTCGCCGACATGGATCGTTTGCGAGTTGCTGGTACCCTTACTGTTCAAAGAAGCGATCTCGCCATATTTTTCCACTACCGCGATTTTTTTTATATCTGTATAGCGTGACAGCTCATAAGCGAGGGCGGCCCCGGAGATACCGGCCCCGATAATCAATACTTCATAATGTTGTGCAGACACTGTTTCTCCCTTTTTGACTTCCTTTTTATCTATTGTACTCTCCGATAATTATAAATTTTTTAAATAATCTCTCTGATCAGGATCTTCTTTTTTAGAAGCCTAATTATATACGATATATCGTATAAAATATAATATAATATGTATTTAATGTAATTAAAATATATCAATGTATAAGCTTATTTGTATAATATATGCACATATTAGTATAAATTATACGGATTTATGTTTGTTTTAAGAAAGAGACGCCTATAATAGTGGCCATGGAAATCAGCGATATATTCAACATCTTGCATAATGCAGTTGAGTCGCAACAAAACGGGAAGAAGATCTCACAAAAAGAGATGGCACAACGTCTAGGGGTGTCGATGAGAACCTACCAGGATTGGAAGGTGGGAAACTCTAAGCCCCAGGTTGCTGCCACTGTGTTTAAAATGTTAGGAAGCCTCGAGGATGAGGATATTATTCGTGTGGTTCGAAAAATCAACAGATCATAGGGACGTGTAGTGGGACATATCAGTAAGCAGGAACGTTTGGGGTTAGAGGAGCTTTTTACAGCTATAGAGCAGCGTCGTTACAACTCCAGGATGAAAAGTTTCTACAACTATCTGGCCCACACCTATAAAGAGCATAGGCACATTATACGAAGAGTCTATAGAATGGGGAAAAAGTAAGCCGCTCCAAGAGGAGAGCTTAGAAAGATACCAAGATTATTTGTAAGGAACGAGTGTGATACCTCGGGACTTCGCCTCCAGGATACCCCCGGTAAGATCGATCACATTGATCTTCTCTCCCAGATGCTTTGTGACCTTAGGGTCTTTTTTAAATGCAAAATAGTCTGCTACCATCTTGCTGCGGCTTCCCGTACGGCAGATCAGGGCGAACGTCTCACCCTTTTTCAGGTGCTTACTCATCTGCTTTAAAAACTTCGGGATATCATAAGCTCCGCGCTCATCGAAAAAAGTGATCGGGATAGAGCCCTTGACGATACCTGTCTCTTTCCACTCCTGCTGGGTGCGGATATCAAAGATTTTGATCTTTTCGTTTAAAAACTTCTTACTCAGCGGTTCGATACACATACGGGCATCCAAAAGCGCCGCTGCCATGATAAAGAGTAAAAACAGTCGTTTCATTTACTATCCTTTGTGTTTGCGTAATTATAGTCCATTTGGGTTACAGTCACTTTAATTGATGAGTTGTCGCTTCAGTTGCGGTGCGAGGCGGACAACGACCTCATAGCCGATCGTTTGCGCCGCATCGGCATAGCTGTTGGCATCATCAAAAAGGATCAGTTCCTCTTGCGTAGCATCGGTGATGATATTATCCATAGAGACACGTCCGATGATACTGACTCCGTTGCTGTTGGTAAAGACCTTGTCGTCCTGCAAACGGAGTAAACCGTCGGCATAGCCCAGATCATAGGTGGCAAGCTCTTTATCGGAGTCGATACGTCCGATGCCGTTGTAGCCGTGTTTGAAGGCGGCCTTACTTTTGAAACGGTGCAGCCGTTTGGCTACCAGTGCCAGGACCGGTTTAAAGGGAAGCTGCGGCAGAGGTTGGGGCATCTGTAAAAGGCCGTAGGCCGCGATGCCTACACGTACGATATCCCCGTGCTGCTGTGCCCGCATTGTGGCCCCGGAGTTTTGGGAGTGAAAACGTACAGGGGGCATTTGGTGCCGTTTCAGAAGCTCCTGGACTTTGTGCTTGACCTGCTCAAACTTCTTCTCCTGCCAGAAATATTCGCTGCTTAGGGTGTCGGCTGCGCGGTGGTGGGTAAAGACCCCTTTGAGATCAAGCTTTTTTGAGCTGATCAGATCAAAAGCGGCATCCAGCTCCTCCAAGAGGAGACCGTTGCGGTGCATACCGCTGTCGACTTTGAGTTCGATGGCGGTCTGTGAAGGAATCGTGTGCAGATCCTGCAGGTCGTTGACAGTAATATAGATGCCTGCGGGAAGGGGTGCGGATATGACATCGGCAAGAACCAGTACCGTATCGAAATAGCTCTTGATCTCTTGTGCTTCACTGACAGTCCGGACCACGGCATGCCTGATACCGAACTCCTGTGAAAGTGCGGCCATCTCGACAAGGCCGTGACCGTAGGCGTTATCTTTGAGCACTATTGCGATTTTCTCTTTGGTGCCGATATGTTTTTCTATAAGTGAAAGATTATGAAAATAGTGTGATCTGTTTAGTGTAATGTATGCCATAGTGGTGACATTATACTTAATTTTCCTACTAAGCGTATCACTAAATTCTCCCCTAAAGAGGGGATGTGCTACAATGAACCAATGAGGATACACGCATGATAAAATATAAACATTTTTTAGCAACGGTCGCCCTGTTGGCCGGAAGTTTTGTGCAGGCATCTACCGAACGCTTTAAACACCCCCAGCGTTTTGAAACGGTCAAAAAAGAGCTTATTATCCAGGGTGTAACGCCCCAACGTGTGGAAGAGATCTTCGAGTCCAGACTCTTTAGACCCAAAGACAGCAAGGCTGTAGCGAAAATCGCCGATATCAGCCGCATCAAAAAACACCGCAAGGCTGAACGTCAGGCCAATAAGCAGCTGCTGTTAAAATCGGCGCTGATCAAGCGGCATCTTAAAAAATATAAGAGGGTCTATGATATCACCGAACGTGACTTCGGTGTCAACAGGGAGATCATCGCCGCGATCCTGCAAAAGGAGACGGCACTGGGTGCTTTTAAATCCTACCAGCATAATGCCCTGACGGCATTTGTGACGATGCTTGACAAGCTGGAACTTCCCAAGGAACCCACGGAACGTGTGAAGCGCCGTCATAAAAGACTGGTCGATTTTGCGATGCGCAACCTGGTCGCCCTGATTTTGCATTTTGAGCAAAGAGGCAAAGATGTCTTGACGGCCGATCTGCGCTCTTCGTATGCCGGGGCT
>JBFEYF010000138.1:0-5674 GCA_041562295.1 Sulfurimonadaceae bacterium | reverse complement strand
GACTTTTCGGCTTCGGATATCGATAACATGCCTGCATCGTTTAAAGATGAAAAGATCTCGGGGATCGCCCATATAGGAGACTCTCTTATCTCTATCGTAGAGTTGGGCATCATAGACACGATCATCGAAAACGAGGCCCGCATAGAGAACACCAAGCATAAAGAGCAGCTTGCACTGGACGACGATGAAGAGGTCGAGATCGTAACCTTTACACTTTCGGATAAAAATTATGCGATTCATACGGAAGAGGTGATAGAGATTATCGACAACTTTGAGATCACACTGGTCCCGGACCTGCCTGAGATCGTCAAAGGTGTGACAAACATACGGGGGAAAGTCGTTCCGGTTGTCTCTTTGTATGATAAACTGGAACTCAGTGATGATACGACCAAGGCGCACAAGATGATCGTCTGTCAGATGGAAGAGAAGCCGATAGGCATTATCGTAGATGATGTCAAAGATGTCAAGAATGTCTCAAAAACACAACTGATCCCTGAAGAAGAGAGCCGCTATTTTACGGAAATTATCAAAAGTGAAACCAGCAAGAGCGTCACACTGATGCTGAACCTAAAAGAGATCCTGAAGAAGGTATAAGATGAAGAAAGTATTAGTCGTAGATGACTCTGCATTGGTTCGAAAACAGCTTAAAGGGCTGATAGAAGGTATCGGGTTTGAAGTCGATATTGCAAAGAACGGACAAGAAGGTGTCGATAAAGCACTTTCGGATGAGTATGTTGTCATTACGATGGATGTCAATATGCCGGTAAAAGACGGACTGACTGCAGTTAAAGAGATCATGACGAAAAAACCGACACCGATTTTGATGGTCAGCTCATTAACCAGCGAAGATGCCCCTACGACGATGGAGGCCTTGGAAAACGGTGCAGTCGATTATGTAGCGAAACCGGGTACCTTTAATGTCGGGCTTTCAAGTACAGGAGATGACCTGATAGAAAAGATCACGATGCTAAGCAAGATGTCACGGCGTAAGCTTGAGCGTAATATGAGAGCGTTGGCTACGCGGGCCCGAAGTATAACAAAGCATGAGCCTGCACCCGTACATGTAGGCAGCAGTACCGATGTTGACAAAGTGTTGCTTATCGGGGCGTCGACAGGTGGCCCCGGGCTTATTGAAGATATCTGCGCAAAACTGCCTGCAACGTCGAAACTGACGGTATTCGTCGTCCAGCATATGCCAGAGAAGTTCACTGCCGCATTTGCATCACGTCTGGCGCGGGTGAGCAATCTTCCGGTTATGGAAGCTGAACATAATAGAGAGATCGCTCCCGGCAATATCTATATCGCAAAAGGCGGGCGGCATATGCATTTTGCGAAAAAGGTTTCGGGAAAAATCCTGCTGCGTCTGGAAGAGGCGCAAAGAGAACGTTTTTTTAAGCCCAGTGTGGATGAGATGATGCTGAGCTCATTAGAGGTCTTTGACCCTAAAAAAATTACCGCGGTACTTTTGACCGGCATCGGAGATGACGGTGCCGAAGGGATGGTTAAGCTCAAGCAGCGCGGTGCCTATACGATAGGTGAGAGTGAAAATACCGCGACGGTATACGGTATGCCTAAAGTGGCCTATGATAACGGCGGAGTCAGCGAGCAGCTGGATTTTCCCGATATTTTAAATAAGCTAGCGACCCTGAAATAAGGAGTGGAAGATGGCATTTGTCAAGAACCAGGCTCAAGAGATCAGCTATCCGGATATCCATAATATGGATCAGGCTGTAGAGTACTACCGAAACACCAAAGATTTCGACCATCTCAGTTTCATTATCGAGGCGATGGTCGATCTGCCGGGGGGAACCGATTTTATTATCGAAGAGCTGAAAAACCCGGATACGGCAAAAAACATCTCTGCCCATATGGCAGCGCAGCTGGCCAAGATTCCGTCACAACATGCCCCGATCGAAAAGATCATGGAACTGCTGAAGCTGAAGAATGCCTATGTAAGAAACCTTGCCATCTCTACACTGCAAGATTATGGCGATGCCATCAAGTACTACATCGTAAAATTCCTTATCGGGGATGATAAAGATTTGCGGATTTTTGCCGTCAATGTACTGGGGGATGTAAACTTCGCCGAAAGCCGGGATATGCTTTTGGAACTTTTGGAGAGTGAAACCGATGTCAACGTCGCGATGACAGCAGTAGATTATATGGCTGAAATCGGAGAGCTGCAGGATATACCGCAGCTTGAAGCATTGAAATCCCGTTTCGAAGATGAGCCTTATGTGATGTTTGGTATCAACCGGGCTATAGAGTGCATTAAAGGCGAATAATGGCTGAAATGTTTAATAGTTCAAACTTTGAGAAGCTGGCTGAATATATCTACCGCAAAAGCGGAATATCTCTTGCTGTAGATAAGCACTTCGCAAAGTTGGAGAGCTATGTCACTAACCGTGCCAAGGCGATAGGTGTAGAGAACTTTCGCAAATATTTTTTCAAACTCCGTTTTGAAGATAAAGACGGAACCGAGTTTCAAGAGTTGATGAATGCAATCACCGTCAATGAGACCTACTTCTTCAGAGAAGAGAACCAATTTGACGCGATGGTGAATACACTTCTGCCTGAACTGGACAGACTGCGTCCCGCATCGGAGCCGTTGCGGATCCTCTCTGCCCCGTCCTCTACAGGGGAAGAGCCGTACTCTATGGTGATAAAGATCCTGGAAGAGGGCAACGTTATCGCAAAAAGAGATATAGAGATCGTAGGTATCGATATCGATTCGACGGTAATAGAACGGGCACAAAAAGCACAATACTCTGACCGGTCGGTTCATGCGATACCGGCATCGATCTATCCCAAGTATTTTACGAAAAAGGGGATGCTAAATCACTTTTCTGAGGAGTTAAGGGGTGCTGTAGATTTTAAAGTCGTCAATGTTTTTGACAAGATACAAGTACGTAAATTGGGAAAATTTGATATTATTTTTTCAAGAAATATGTTGATCTACTTTGATGACGCAAGTAGAAAAGAGGTGGCAATGACCTTTTACGACCTGCTCAAACCAGACGGGTATGTGTTGTTAGGTCATGCTGAATATATGAGCCGTATCGTATCGGTTTACAAGGCAAAAAAAGTAGAAGAGACACTAGTCTATCAAAAATAAGGAGTAATAATGCCAACAATAATTTTCGTGGATGATTCAGAAACCGCTTTGGCTTCGACAAGAATGGTCGTAGCCTCAATGCCGGTTGAGACACACCAGTTTTTAAGTGCACAGGAAGCTTTAGACGCTATTAACGGGGGGATTACACCGGACCTGATCGTAACAGACCTCAATATGCCGGGTATGAACGGATTTGAGTTTTTGGAAGCACTTCGCGGTATCGATGCCACAAAACGTGTTCCTACGCTGATGCTGACAACCGAGACGAGTGCTGATATGAAACAAAAGGGTAAGGCACTGGGTCTGACCGGATGGATCGTCAAACCGTTTAACCCGTCTCAGCTTAAAGCTGCGATCACACGCGTACTTCGTTTGGACGCATAATTTTTTAGGATAAGGCATGATGATGAAAAAGGTAATGGTTGTTGATGACTCTAAGACGGTCCGAAGTTATCACGGATCACTCTTGAAAGGTTTTGGCTTCGATGTGATCGAAGCTGAAAACGGCATGGAGGCTTTAGAAAAGAGTCTGGATGAACAGATCGACCTTTTCCTTGTTGATATCAACATGCCAGTTATGGACGGTTACTCATTTGTCAAAGATATCAGGGCTAAAGAGATTCATTCAACAACGCCGATCATTATGATATCTACCCAGTCCCATGAGGAAGATATGATCGAAGCCTACGCGATGGGTGCCAATCTGTATGAGATCAAGCCGATCAAACCGGACAACCTAGAAAGCATTTTAAAGATTATCTTTGCATAAGATAGACAAGGAGCTAAGATGAATCCACTACTGGAACAGTTTTTACAAGAAGCTCGTGAAAACCTTGCTTTCATCGACCAAAATATTGAAAAACTCAGGGATGGAGATGCCGAACTGCTTAACTCGGTCTTCCGTGCAGCGCATACGCTTAAGGGCGGTTCCGGTATCGTGGGGTTTGAGTCTGTCAAAGAGATCACCCACCATGCAGAAGATCTTTTGGATCAGGTGCGTGCAGGAAAATTGACCTATACGTCAGAGATGGAAGATGCGCTTTATGATGCTTTTGACGAGGTTGTCAATCTTATAGAAGCGGCCGAAGAGAGTGAAGATGTCGTCGAAGCTGATGCCTCCAGAACCTCCGGGATCATCGAACGGCTTAATGAACTGATGGGCAAATCGGGTCAGGAAGAGTCCTGGGTATCTCCTATGCAGATGGTACCGGATACGCTCTCCGTGGTTAATGACGATCTTCCTTTCTTGGCTTCATTTTCAGAAGCGATACCTTTTCATACACCTGAGTTAAGTGAAGAGAACTTTGATGAAGAGCGTCTCTATGCTATCTATTTTGATGCAGATGAGAACTGTATGCTTTTTGGTAACGACCCTATTTATGCACTCTCTTTGCTGGGAGATAAGCTGCGCTATGTAACGACATGTATCAGTGAAGAGTCTGCAAAAGAGGTGATGGACGCAGATACGGAAGATGAACTACTTTTGATGCGTACAGCTATCATCGCCTTTGTATACGGACGCTATACCGAGATTGAAGAGGCTCTCTTTAACTTTATTGACGACCTTCTTTTTAAACCGCTTGATATTGTGACGCTTTTGAATATTTCCCGCGGGGAGATCGCAACCCTGGATGTGATCAAAGATTTCGCCAAGCATGGTGCACAAAAGTTTGCCGAGTCGGACATGGAGGGGTTGAAAGCCTCTATTGATGAGACTTTGACCCTTATCGGGAAAGAGACGATTCAGTACAGAAGATTGGTACGTCTTAAAGAGGTGGTCGATAAGATCGATAGAGACTATTATCCACAGATGAGAGGCTTCTTTGATGTGCTTAACAGTAATGAAAGCTTCATCCCTGACAGCAGCGCTTCACCGGCCGTAGAAGCAGCTCCGGCGATTATTGAAGAAACGGCAGCTGTTCAATCCCAACCCGAAGTCTCTCAGGCCGTTGAATTTACCCAAAAAGATAAAGAGGTACTTTTTGCGGTACTCAAGCAGCAGCTTGTGCAGCTTCGCAAAAACAATAATGACGCGACGAAAAAGCGTGTCGAAGCATTGATCAGAAAACCGCTTATCGATTTGGGGTATACCTTCCAGGAAAGTTACAGCTCCTGTGAAAGCCTTATCGAAGGGATAGAGGCGATTCTGGGCGAGGGTAAAGTGACTGCGGTAGTTCAAGCAGTCGAGGTGAAAACTCCGGAACCTGCGGTTACACAGAGTACCGCACCGATTGCCAAAACCGCAATAGAAGAGAGCGTGGTTTCCGAGGTCGAGTCCAAAGCGACAGTTGTCGAAGAGCGTGTTGAGAAAGCTGCGGTTAAAACGGCTCAGGAACCGAAGAAAAACGTTATCGGCAAGACTGTCAAGATCGAGCAGGAGTCGATCGATCATCTTATGAATATCGTCGGAGAGCTGCTTGTCGCCAAAAACTCGCTTCCCTACCTGGCCGATAACGTCGGGGATATGAATGCCGAGACGATCAGACGTTCTATTTTGGAGAAGTACTCCTTTATTAACCGTCTTTCGATGCAGCTGCAGGATCTGATCATGGGTATGCG
>JBFEYF010000137.1:0-5719 GCA_041562295.1 Sulfurimonadaceae bacterium | reverse complement strand
GTCGTGCTGGCGTTTTTCCCGTGGGTATCGGGGTTGTTACAGCAAAGCGCTGTCGATATCACACTTTCCGTACTTAAAAATATCACGACGGTAGCCTCGGTCGAGGCGTATGCCATCAGTGTGACGGTTATCTTTTCTCTCCTGGCGCTTCTTTTTTTGCTGATGAAAAAAGCTACCGCTATCTACACGACCGTGGCTTTTGCCGCACCGGTAGTGGCGTTTGTCTTCGGTATGATCGACAGCAGCGGGAACTACTTCTCCTCGATGCAGTTGGCCTATATCATTGTCGTGGCGATCAGCGTCGTGATGCTGCTTAGACAGTTTGGCGTCATCAAACTGAAGTTCTTAAGATAGCTCTTTAAAGGGGTTCCCATCGCATTCAGACCTGAGACACCCTATCTGACGGTAGACGGTATTATCGAGCTTTATGAGGGAGATACTTTTGAAGGTATCGTACTGATCGAACGTGCCAATCCTCCGCTGGGGCTGGCACTGCCCGGCGGATTTGTCGATGTGGGCGAGTCGGCCGAGCAGGCACTGGTGCGTGAGATGAAAGAGGAGACGACGCTGGATGTGACGATCCAAAGGCTTTTAAACATCTACTCCGACCCCAAACGCGACCCCCGTTTTCATACCGCTTCGGCTGTCTATATCTGCAAAGCCGAAGGTATCCCAAAAGGTGAGGATGATGCGAAAGAGGCCAGGGTGTATCCCCTTGATGTCCTGCCTTTAGAGAAACTCGTTTTTGATCACCGAAAGATCATTGAGGATTATCTGCAAAGCCGTTAGAGTTACCGCTCCTGTTTGTAGGCTTCCAGGATCTTCAAAGCATCATCTTCAAACGTTTTATCGATATAGAGTATGAATTCAGAGAGAAAAAAACGGTAAAAAAGGCGCATCCCCGCTTCAAAAGAGCCGTCACCGTGCGTGCAAAACTTTTTAAAAGATAAAATAGCGCTGTGCAGTGCCTCCTCACCCTCCGTAAGACTTGTCCGGTACGCTTCATTCACTTCCTGGGCAAGCTCCTGGCAGAGCGTTCGGATCATGTTTTGATTCTCTTCGGACACTTTGGCTACCTTGCCTGGGGTTTTAGATCGCTATGCTTCAGACCTTTTTGACCTGAAGTGTATCAACCAGAGAAAGCATCTGCATCAGTTCAAAAAGCTCATTTTGATGTACGAGGGTCTGAACTTTGACATGATCGGCCTGGATCTTTTTATTGAGATAACCGATGATACTGGATGCCAAAGCGTAGGCATCGATAAACTCCAGCGTCACCTCTTTGGTTTGCGATGAGGCGGCATCGATTTGATCCTTGAGCTCTTGCGTCTCTGTAAAGGTCTTGATAACCCCTTTTACGACGATATGGTTATCGCCTTTTCGTGTCAGTTCCATCATCTATCCTTTTTATACTTTAAACGCATCCAGCTCACCTTTTAGAAGGTGCGCTGTTTTGGAAAGTTCCAAAGAGAGGTCTTCCAGCTGCTGGGCCAGTTTGCTGTTTTGGTCGCTGGCCTGAGAGATATTGGTAATCTTCTCTACAAGCTCTTTGGTCTTATAGGCGATAGCAGAAGAGAGCACGGATGATTTTTTGGATGCCGTGATCGTCTCCTCCATCCGTTTTTTCGAGTTTGTCGACTCGACCTGAACCTCTTCGGCACTTTGGGAGATCTCATTCATCATCTCGGAACTCTCATGCATTTTTGAGGTAATACCGATAATCGATTCGGTGACCCCGTTGATGGTGATGGAGATCTCTTCGACACTCTTTTGGGTACGTTCGGCCAGTTTTCTCACTTCATCGGCAACAACGGCAAATCCCCGCCCGTGCTCACCGGCTCTGGCCGCTTCGATGGCGGCATTGAGTGCCAGAAGGTTGGTCTGGTCAGAGATGTCGCTGATGACATCCAGGACACTTTTGGCTTCTACCGCATTATCTTTTAAAAGCAGCAGCTCTTCAGAGAGTAGGTTCTGGTTTTGGCTCGCATCCTGGATACTTTTGGCGACAGTGGTCAATGTATCACTCATGCTTTGCAGTGTCTGCGCTGTGGAGAGAATGTCCTCAGTCGTCTGTACGGCCGCCTGTTCACTCTCATCCAGGGAGGTAAAGATGTTGTGTACGAGGTGGTCGGACTCTTTTGCCGCTTCATTTTGGGTCTTGATCTGCTCTTTGAGGTTGTGGGCTACCTCTTCGATATTCTCCTCGGCGCTAAAGAGGGTACCCATGGCATTTTTGGCGGTGGCGATGGTGTTTTGGGTCTTTTCGATAAAGACGTTGATAAATCGGGCCGTAATACCGAGCTCATCCTCTCTTTTGAGTCTGATACGGGCCGTCAGGTCTCCTTCGCCGGTTGCGATATCGTTGGCACGGCTTCTCATGTCGTAAAGCGGTGTGAAAAGAGTGCTTTTCAAAAAGGGGAGCGCGATGGAGATGATCAGGATCGAACCGACGATAAGCGTCATGGTCAGATAGAGCAGGGTGTCAGCGATCGTCTTGTCACTCTCCTGCAGCGACATATCGATCTCGATGACACCCAAAACGTCACCGGTTGTCGCATTGGTATGGCACATCAGACACTCAGAAGCCGCGATAAAGGGTTTTAACAATCTTAAAGAGCGTCCCTGCTGATCTTTCGCTTCGAGAAGGTCCGCTTTTTTAGTATCAAAAACTTTTTGGATGGTAGGGGTAATGGCTTCATGGTTGGGGATACCGAACAGATCGGTCACCTTCTGCGATTTGTAGACTAAAAGGTTTTGAATCCCTTTGATGTCATTTTTGGCATCATGAATGATCTTTTGGACGATAGCCGGATCCCCGAAGTTCATCCCGGTACGCATGGTCTGAAAGATAGAGGTGCTGACCATCTCCAGTGATTTGACCGTGCTTTCATTGATAAGGCTTTTAAAAGAGATAGAGATAAAGATAATAAGGGAGATACTTCCTACAATGACGACACTTAAAAACCCGGCTAAGATTTTACTTTTGATGCTTGAGAGTTTCATAGAGTTGATCCAAACTATAGAGTGTTTAAAGCGACCTTCTCATCGTCCTTGATATCCGATGTGAAAAATAGTGCTACTTTATATCGATTATAGATATAAAGCTATTAAAGAGATATTAAAATCCCCGTAAATAGGCTCTTTTAAACAGATTAATCTATGCGGTGCAAGAAAAGTACACTGTTGGCTTTGCTACTGTAGTACATCCCGCATGAGGCTTGGTGGGAAATAAAGACCCCTTTGCCGTTAAATTTCTCTCTGTTTCTGAAGATCGTACTCAGAAGCTGTGTATCAAAACCTTTGCCGGGATCATCGATCGTCGTTAACAGGTAGTTGTGGCTTTGATTGTAGGTAAGCTTTTGTATCGTGACATAAATAGGTTTATCATTGGCATTGTCTTGAAGATACTCCAGGTAGCGGTCAGATGCGATGAGCTTCTCTTTTTGGGTGTTGTCGATCTCAAGACTGCCGTGTTCAAAAGCGTTCATATATAATTCGTTGAAACTAAGCAGTGCCTTGTTTATCAATGCGGTATCGATATTCATAGATTTTAAAACGGACTCATACCAGATATTGGCTCGATCCACATCTTCTAAGGTGGATAGAAAACGCCGCTTCTCTATGAGAGGAAGCTCCCGCTCAAGAAAGTTTAAAAAGATGAAAGTGATATCATCTTCCTGCTCTGTTATGCGTGAAAAGATCGCCTTTTTAAACTCCTCGCGGGTAAAAGAGCTCTTAAAGTCATTTTCCAGATATCTTAGATACATCCCCTCTTCGACACTGTTTTCAATCAGTCCGTCACTGAGAAAAAGAAGTTTTTGTACCTTCTGGAGGGATACCGAATCGATAGTGACGTCGGAGTGGTATTTTGTGATAGGAGGGTTGTTTGAATTGAGCCTTGTGACCGTGTCGTCTTCATAGTGCAGCAGCAGTGAGGGCATCGAAAAGAGGGCATAGTGCATCTGAAGAAGAGCCTTGTCAATCACAATAAACTCCACCGAGAGAAGCTCTTCATCCAGCAACACTTTCTTGATAAACTCTATAGAGGATTCAATGATCTTTTTGAGATCAAAGGGTGCTTGAGTCTGTAGGGCGCTATCGACACTGTGGTTGATAAAGGATGCGAATATCATGGCGGACAGGGATGCGGAAAGCCCCTTACCCATACCGTCGATTAGGATAAAAAGGATTTGATCCTCACCAATCCTTCTGACACTGTAAGCATCCCCGCTTAAGATATCCAAAGGGGAGTACATCAGATCAATCAAAAGCTCTTTTTTGGCCTCATAGCGCTGGTAATAAAAATCGTTTCTGAGGATGGTCAGCTCTTTGCGAAAGGAGAGCTCCTCCTGGTAGGTATGGTAGGCCTTCTCCTGAAGAAGCTGGGCGCGTTCTTGCTGCTCTTTTTTCAGTACGTCGTTTGCGATGACGACCTTGGCTGCATTTTCGATAGACTCGCTCAGTTCTGAGACATCAAAGGGCTTGTACAGGAAGTTGTGCACACCCAGGTTCAAAGCCTTGACAATGACTTCGGTTTCGTCGATAGCCGTAACCAGTACGATAGGTATATCCGCAGTAGAGCTGCGGATCTTTTCGATCATTTCGATACCGTTCATCACGGGCATCGAATAGTCGGTGATGATGATGTCGACAGCTTCGTTTTTAAAAACTTCCCAACCCTCCTGGCCGTTTGAGACGGTGAGCACTTTGCCAAAGATGATCTCAAAAACACTTTTGTAGATAAGTTGTGTTGTCTGAGAATCATCTACACAAAGGAGTGTCATCTTCTGGAGGTGGGGACGCAGAAAGTCTTGGTTTAGCATACTACTCTTTTTCGGGTACTCTTTTTCTGCATTCATTATAGCACGGAAGGGTATGAACGCGGGCTGTTTTGAAGCCGGGAATCACTAAGTCGGGATTTTCCGGTAACTACCAGAAGATAGTGCCGGAAAATAGGGAGGGATCAAAAATAATATTTTAAAAGCAGTTTGGTAGCGGTGTTGATCGAGTCCAAAGTGTCATCGACATAGACTAATGCGGCTTCTCCTGCCAGACCGAGATCTTTACGCAGTTTATACTCTAAACCGGCGATAAAAGAAAAAAGTGTCGGTGCGTTGGTATAGCCCTGGTAGACAGTGACCCCACCGCCAATGTAGTGTGAAAGGTCAGCCGCTTTTTTCTTGGTATTAAAAAGGCGCAATGAAAGCCCGGAATAGTGCTTGATCGGGTCGGTATCGACGGTAGCCTGGTAAAGAAATTCAAAGCGAAGCTCCTTGGAGAGATCAAAGCCGATACCGAACTGATTCGCATCGGTGACAGCTGCAAAGAGTTCTGTTTCACTGTTTGGTTTCTCTTTGGCGTAGAGCGCGTGCATCAAGAGAGAAAGTATAGCTAAGAGCTTGATAAAGTTTTTTGTCATCTGCATCCCTTTGTGATTTATCAAGGGGATTGTAGCAAAAGAGAGATAAACAGTCTAGTGAAGTTTAAAGATGACAGACAAAGAGGAGGCCTATCCAAAGATGCCGGGAGTACTTTTTTTACCGAAAGCGATAAATGGCATCTTTGATAGGCAAGTGGGTTGAGGGTAAAACGCTGTTCGATACCGTCCGGGTACAGCTTTGATCCTTATTGAGATCGGGACGGCCGATACAGCTCCCCGTATAAACATAAATCAGTTTAGCCGCAAGAAGGGACGTTGCCTGAGTCGTTGGCATAATGG
>JBFEYF010000136.1:0-5828 GCA_041562295.1 Sulfurimonadaceae bacterium | reverse complement strand
TACCCTTCTTTGTGAACCGTTACGATATGCTCTTTTCCTATGATCTGCCGCAGTTTTTTGATATAGGTACGAAGTGCCCCGTCGGTCGGTATCTCTTCATCCTCCCAGACGATTTCACCCAAGGCTTCATGCGAATAGACCCGGTTCGGATGCGTGATAAGAAAGTGCAGCAGTCTGTTCTCTTTGAATGAGAGTCGGTAGAGCGTATCCTCTGCCGTTACCGTCCGCTCTTTGGGGTCATACGCCACCCTCTCACCCAGACGTAAAAGATCATGGTCCAATCCCAGGCGCTTTTGTATATACCCTACCCGCGCATCCAGTTCTACCATCTCAAACGGCTTTTTAAGATAGTCGTCGGCTCCGCTGTCAAACCCCTGTTTGACCGATTCTGCCTGGTTTAGCGCCGTGATATAGATCGCCGGGGTCTGCTTATGCACCTGTCTTAGCCCCTTAAGCAGTTCAAAGCCGTTAAGCTGGGGGACATTAACGTCAAAGATCCATAAATCATACGCTACGCTTAATGCAGCTGTCTCCGCTTCCAACCCGTCACTGCAGAGTGTCACTTCATGCCCCTGCTCTATCAGGTGTTCATGGATGATCTCCCCCACCAGCGGATCATCTTCAAGTAAAAGGATCTTCACACGCTTCTCTACTGACTGTACTGTTTAAGTATCACCAATGCACCCTTATAGATGGGTTCATCGATAAAACCGTATTTGGGATCACTAAAACCGGTAACCCCTTTAGCCTTCTGCTCTTCAAATGCCCTGATGATATGACACGCCCGCTCCAACTCCTGGCTGTACCCCATATACTCCATAACGGCTTCAGCCTGCTTGGGAGAGATGACACCCTTGCTCAGATACCCCATGCTTTTTTCCAGTTCCAGCCAACGGGTGAAAGTTTCCATCTTCTCATGTTCCTGATAGACAAAGGAGACCGGCCAGACTCCGGCAACTTTTGACGTAATCAGGAAGTGGGAGAGAAGATAGTGCATCGTCGGGTTATGGTGCTCTATGATCGAGTGCGGCAGGTGCATATCCGCCAGAAGGTCAAGTACCCCCAGATAAAAAGCCTTGACACGTTCGGAAGTTCTTAAGTGCGCAAGGTTTTTCCAGGCTGAAGCCGTCTCTATGGAGAGGTGTATATCGATATCCCCGTCAACCAGGGCCTCGACTCTTTTAACATCCTCGGCCGTCTCGATCTTGGGTACGCGTATCGCATCCGGTTTGACTTCGTTTAAGAGGGCTATCTCTTCTGCCGCACTCTCATCCAAGGAGTTGACCCTCACGATGATCTTCTTATCACTCTGCTTCAGGTTGGAGATAAAGATAACGGCATAATGCAGCGCCAGTTTTTTCAGCTCAGGGGCTACCCCGTCTTCAAGGTTGATAATCACCGCATCGGTGTTAAGTTCGTTGATCTTGTTGAGATGTTTGAGCCGGTGTGCCGAGACCATCATCGGCGCTTTAAAATCATTACGGCGGTTTTGTACCCGTACGCTATCCAGGCAGAGCCCTTTTAGCGCCTCATAATCCTCTCCCAGTGATGCGATCACTTCCAGATCAGGAAAAATCATCTACTCCCCCTCTTTTTTTCTGTTGGCACTTTGGAGGTAGTAGTAAAGCGCCGCGATCTCGTTATCGGTGAGATAGTATTGCGGCATCACGGAACGGGGGTTGGTCACCCCTTTTTTAAAACTTTTATAATCGAGGTGATAGATAGGGCCCGTTTGCAGTACCTTCGGCTTGCCTTTGTCGATAAAGGTCGAGATGATCTTCCCCTCTCCCACTTTCCCGTGACACTTGGCACAGCTTATACCCCGGGGTGCATTATAAAGCATCTTGGCATATTCGTCTTTGGTGATAAAAGAGGCTTTGGCACTTAGCAGGTTGACCGCCAACAGTGCCGCTACAAACAGTTTCATATCTGGCCTTCATAATCTTTAGTGGGTTGATTTTATCATGATAATGCTAAAAGCTCCAAACCCCGTAATCCGGAGCATCTTTGCCGTTTTGGCCTATTTTAAACAATATTTTTGTAAAATGGCATCAAAAATCGATGCAGGAACTATTATCATGACTATACTAGACGGTAAAGCACTCTCCCAAAAAATCCGACAGGAGGTGGCTGACGGAGTCAGTCAGCTCAAAAGCGATACGGGACGTGTTCCCGGTTTGGCCGTGCTGCTTGTGGGTAACGACCCTGCCAGCCATGTCTATGTCAACATGAAGAAAAAAGCTTGTGAAGATGCCAAGATCTACTCTATCGTGCACGAGATGCCCGATGATATCTCCGAAGAGGCGATTCTTGATACGATCGAGATGATGAACAAGAACCCCAATATCGACGGTATCCTGGTCCAACTGCCGCTTCCTGCACATATCAACGAGACCAAGATCATCGAAGCGGTAGCACCGGAAAAGGATGTCGACGGCTTCCATCCGTTTAACATCGGACGTCTGACAGCGGGTCTTGACGGTTTTGTCTCCTGTACCCCGCTTGGCGTTATGGAGCTTTTAAAAGAGTACAAGATCGATGTCCAGGGTATGAACGCCTGTGTCGTCGGCGCCAGCAACATCGTGGGCAAACCGATGGCCAGCATGCTTCTCAATGCCAACGCCACCGTAGATATCTGCCACATCTATACCAAGGATCTCAAAGCCCATACGCTCAACGCCGACATCATCTGTGTCGGTGTCGGCGTACGCAACCTGATCAAAGCGGATATGGTCAAAGAGGGTGCCATCATTGTCGATATCGGCATCAACAAGACCGAAGAGGGTAAGATCGTCGGCGATGTCGATTACGATGCGGTAGCCCAAAAAGCAAGCTACATCACGCCGGTTCCGGGCGGTGTCGGTCCGATGACCATCGCGATGCTGTTGTCCAATACCCTAAAATCTGCCCGCATGCGCAAAAACTAAAAGGCTCACATTTTGATAGAACAGAAAAAGAAGTGGTACCAGCGCCTTGGTGCCTGGGCCAACACCTGGACCGGTACGATCATCATCGTACTCTTTATTACGATGTTTATCGCCCAAAACTTTATCATCCCGTCGGGGTCGATGATCAAGACCCTGCTGATCGGGGATATGCTCTTTGTCAAGAAGTTCTCCTACGGTATTCCGACTCCGCACCTGCCGTGGGTCGAGATGCCGCTGGTACCCAATACCGACGGCCATATCGTTAACGGTGACAAACCCCAGCGCGGTGAAGTGGTTGTTTTCAGATACCCGCTTGACCACAAGATCCACTTTATCAAGCGCTGTGTAGCCCTTGGAGGGGATCAGCTGTTTATCTACAACAAGGACCTCTATCTGCATCACCGCGAAGGCGATGATTTCATCCGTGAGAACTTTGCAGATAAGGGGTATGAAGTGATCCGAAAAGATGGCAAGCTCTGGGTCAAAAACCCCTACATGAAAGAGCATCCGGGTATCTGGCATGATGAGAGTGTTACCCTGGAAGATCGTACCGATCCGATGGGCAACCTCTACATCCCGGAGATCTTTGTCCTCAATGACCAGATCTGGCAGGCCAATAAGCGGTGGGCGAAAGAGTCCCGTAAAGAGAGTATGTCTATTCCCCCCTATGCCTATACGATCAACACCGAAGCGGTCACCGTGCCCGAGAATGAATACTTTATGATGGGGGACAACCGTGACCACTCCCACGACAGCCGCGCCTGGGGATCGGTACCCTACGGCCTTTTGGAAGGGACACCGTGGTTTATCTACTTCTCTATCGCCGATGACTACTCTATCCGTTGGGACCGTGTCGGCAAGACGGTAGAAGATTTGGAAGGGATGCTGCGTAAGTAGCCGTTGCCAAGATGACTGAAACCGATCTGCAAATCATCCGTATCACCGCCTCTGTCATCGCCTTGATGATCGCTATCATCGGGCATGAGATCATGCACGGCTGGGTTGCCTATAAATTCGGGGACTCCACAGCCAGGGACCGCGGACGTCTGACGATCAACCCGGTCAGCCATATCGACCCGATCGGTTCGGTGGTCGTACCGCTGCTGCTGTTTATCGCCCAGGCGCCGTTTCTTTTCGGCTGGGCCAAACCGGTACCTATCGATATCCGAACCGTCGTACGAAACGGAGGCTACCCAGCTGCGATGCAGGTCAGCCTTGCAGGGATCGCCTACAACCTGATTACGGCGATTTTTGCCTCGGTTATCCTTTTATCGCTGGATGTACCTCATGACAGTGACGGCTATCTCTATATCTTTGCCTATGTGATGCTGCTCAATCTGATCATGATCAACATCATCCTGGCTGTCTTTAACCTCTGGCCGATCCCGCAGTTTGACGGTGCCCATTTTCTCAGTTACCTGGGATTGTGGCTGGGCACCGCCAAGATCGCCCAGTTTTATCAGCGCTATGAGCCTTATGGTATGATTATTATATTGATCATTTTGATGATCCCGGGGCTGTCTCACTATCTTTTTATGCCGGCGATGTGGCTAAGAGATCTACTACTCACTTAAGGAAGGAACATGAAATATTATATCGCGACCGACCATGCAGGGTTGGAACTGAAAAACTTTACCAAAGAGCTTTTGGAGTCTAAAGGGATCGAAGTCGAAGATTTCAGCCCCCAGACAACAGACCGTGTCGACTACCCCGACTATGCCTCAAAGGTCGCCCAGGCGGTCCAAAAAGATCCGGCATCCAAGGGTATCCTGATCTGCGGCACCGGAATTGGAATGAGCCTTGCTGCAAACAAGTATGAAGGTATCCGTGCCGCACTGACGCACGATGCCTATACTGCTCGTATGGCCAGAGAGCATAATGACGCCAATATCCTCTGCTTCGGCGAACGCGTCGTAGGCAAAGGGGTGGTCGAAGATATCATCAATGCCTGGTTAGCCTCCGATTTTGAAGGCGGCCGCCATGCCACGCGTGTAGAGAAAATCAACGCTATCAAGGGATAACCATGTTTTTTGAGTGGTCACTTTTAACCATCGTCTTCGTTTTTGCACTTTTTGTCGTCGTCAAGATGTTCTATTTTAAGAACATGAATATCAAAGAGCACCGAAACAACGAGATGATGCGCCTGACCCTCAAAGAAGCCGAAGTACTTATCCGTAAATACCAGATTCAACTGCAACGCTCATTGGGTAACATCGATATCCTTACCGATGAGCTGACCAAACTGAGAAATGACCAGAAAGTTCTCAAGCAGCGTAACTCCCAGCACCGTATCGAATCGGACCAGTTACGACAGAAGATCAAAGATCTCGAATCCCGTATCGACGCACTACTATAAAGGAAACCATTTATGTCACTCTCTGAACACGAAAAAGAGATTATATTCAAATCTATTAGAACGATTCCCGACTATCCGCAAAAAGGGATTATGTTCAAAGATATCACTACACTTTTAAATAATGCCCAGGCCTATGCAGCCCTTATGAACCATCTTAAAGAGCGTTATGCCGATAAAGAGATCGATTATGTCGCGGGGATCGATGCGAGAGGCTTTATCTTCGGTGCGGCTTTAGCGCAGATGCTGGGATGCGGTTTCGTGCCGATCCGCAAAAAAGGGAAACTCCCCTACACGACCTACAGCGAGAAGTATGCCTTGGAGTATGGTCATGACGAGATCGAGATCCATATCGACGCCTTCGGTGAAGAGAAGGGTGCCAATGTCCTTTTGATCGACGATCTCATCGCCACCGGCGGTACGGCGTCAGCTGCAGCCAGCCTGATCAACAAGACGGGAGCCAACTGTGTCGAAGCCTGCTTTATTATGGGTCTGACCTTTTTGGACGGCATTAAGAGACTGTCACAGATCACTCCGGTCTATGCCGT
>JBFEYF010000135.1:0-5834 GCA_041562295.1 Sulfurimonadaceae bacterium | reverse complement strand
TATGGGTAGCTACGGTTCCCATCCCTTCATGGGCCGGTATGCGCAAAAAGCTGTTACGCGGTAATCTTGCCGGCAAGAGTATAGGCACCAGGTAGCCGCTGTGAACGGACTCCAGCACTTTATGCTCACTGTTTTCTATGATATTGAGTCTGAGGTACCAGACACCCTCTTTTTGGTAGATCGTTCCCCGTTCGTTATTGACTGCCTCAACCGTTGTATTCGGAGGGGTGACAATCTCAACCTCATCACCCGGCAGCGTCTTATACTTACACATAAAATGGTTCTCATCTTCGGTAACGATACCGCTTACCTGGTGGGAGCCCATCATCATCGTGAAGTCATGATTTTGCGTATCGTTACGTTCAAAAGGACGGGAGATGAGATAGGCGTCGGTATACCCTCTGTTTTGAAGACTTCCCAGCTCCTGCTGATATTTTTGGGCTTCAAAATGTCCCGCATAATAGTCATCAATGGCCTCGCGGTAGCTTTTTGCCGTAATCGCCGCATAGTAAGCCGCTTTGGTACGACCTTCGATTTTGACCGAGTCGATAAAGCCCTCTGAGAGGATCTCATCAATATGACTGGCAAGATTAAGATCCTTGGCATTCATGATATAGGTCCCTACCCCCGGATCCTCTTCCAGTTTAAAGAGTGTCCCCGTCTCGGGATTTTCCGCATACATCACATAAGGGAAGCGGCAGTCATTGGCACAGCTTCCCCGGTTGGGCACCCTTCCGCTTTGCAGTGCCGAGATCAGACAGCGTCCCGAATAGGCAAAACACATCGAACCGTGGACAAAGACCTCGATCTCCATCTCGGGCAGCGCCTCTTTGATCGCCTTGAGATCTTTGAGCGAGATCTCCCGTGCCGCGATGATACGTTTGACGCCCATATCCCAGTATACTTGGGCATCCAATACATTCATGACATTGGCCTGCGTCGAGAGGTGGATCGGCATCTGCGGGGCGATCTCACGTACCATCCTGACAACTCCGGGGCTGGCTACGATGATCGCATCCGGTTCCAAAGAGACCATAGCCTCGATATGTTTGCGAAGCAGATCAAGCTGGGAGTTAAAAGGGAATCCGTTGATCGTCACATAAACCTTGCGTCCACGTTCGTGGGCATACTCTATGCCCTCTTTGAAGCTCTCCATATCGAACTCTTTACCCGAACGGATACGAAGCGAGAAGTGACTGACACCACCATATACGGCATCAGCGCCGTAATCGATAGCAATTTTAAGTTTTTCGAGATTGCCCGCGGGGGCAAGCAGTTCGACTTTTTTTGACATTATTTTCTATACCTTGAATTGTGTGAAAGAGGACTATTTGCCGCCAAAGGAGTTCAGAAGTGCTTCGATATCGTCATTGTTCATCACCTCTTCGGTGCTGTCATCACCGTGAATATGTACGGCTGAACTGACGCGGCTGCTGTCATCTTTTTGTGATGAAAAAAGTGTATTCATATATTTAGAGAGTGCTCTCATAACATTGATGACACGCTCAATCTTTTGACGGTGGATATCCTGATACTGCATGATATCCATGACGTTCATGATCTGGTCACCGCTGTTTTGAAGCATTTCGATCTCGCTGTCGGTAAGATCCTGGGCCTCTTTGTTGCGTTCGAGCATCTTTTGGAAGGTCTGGATATTGGGAAACTTCTCATGAAGTGTCGCCAGAACGTCGACATTCTCCGCCAAGACACCGCTGACATCACCCATGCGGCTTTCCGCATTCATCATCTCATCACCGATCTGCTCGATGATATCGAAAATCTCACTCGCTTTGAGCTCCGACTCACGGGTCACATCATCAAGCTGATGCACCATCTTGTTATCATCCGTCGGTGCCGGAGGCGGCCAGTGTCCATCCTCTTGCTCCTCTTTAGGAACTTTGGTAACGGCATCAAGTTCTACGATCTCATCATTCTCAACCGCCTCATCCAGTACAGAATCATCGATGTTGTCAAGATCGACATCACCGCTCATCATCGCGTCAAGTTCTTCTTGAGTCATTCCAAGCTCCTAAAGATTTACAAAAGAGTATTCACTATTGTATTAAAAGTATTGTAATCTACTTTTACTATAATTATCATTAAAAAATAAAGATAACAGAGGTGTTGCATGCGTGTAGATCTTCATAATCATACCACTTTGTGTAATCACGCTACAGGAACTACCGAAGAGTATGTAAAAGCGGCGATCGCTGCCGGGATAGATGTTTTCGGATTTTCAGACCATGCCCCGATGGATTTTGACCCCAAATACCGTATGGGATTTAACGACCAAGCCGCGTATGAAGCACAGATCCGTGATCTTCAAAGCCGCTATGCCGACCAGATTGAAATTGTACTGGGGTATGAGGTCGATTTTCTTCCCGGCCACATGGACGCAAGAGTGCTGGATGCCAAGGTAGACTACCTTATCGGTTCGGTCCATTTTATCAATGAGTGGGGTTTTGACAACCCGGAGTTTATCGGGCGCTATGAAAGTGCCGATATCGATCAGATCTGGCAGGAGTATTTCGATGCGATTGAAGCTTTAGCCAAAAGTCAAAAGTTTGATATCGTAGGGCACCTGGACCTGATCAAAGTCTTCAACTTTATGCCCAAAAAAGATATCCGTCTCATTGCGAAAAAAGCGCTTGAGGCGATCAAAAGATCGGATATGACGATCGAACTCAATGTCGCCGGATACAGAAAGCCCGTTAAAGAGGCTTATCCCAGCTTACCGCTTTTAGAGATGGCCAAAGAGCTCGATATTCCTATTACCTTCGGATCAGATGCACACGACCCCGCGCAAGTAGGTCTGTTTCGCCAGGAGATCGAAGCGCTGGCACGATCAGCCGGTTATATGCAGGCCGCTTTTTACCGTCAAAGAGATCGGATATTGATTAATTTTTAGCCATTAACTCCTACAAAATTGTAGGTCTTTTTCCACTTTTAGGTTCTTAATGATTATTTTTTAATCAACACTTATCTGCCACCCCTTTATATATTTCGTTATAATATGAAAAATTTTTCCTTGGAGAGAATAAAGATGGGAACATTCGTAAACAACATTGATGAGTTCTTCAGTTACTGTGAAGAAAACGAAGTAGAGTTTGTAGACCTACGCTTTACTGACATTAAAGGTGCATGGCACCACCTTACATACCGTTATACAGCGGTCAATAAAGATAACCTAGATAGCGGATTCCCGTTTGACGGCTCCTCTGTTGAAGCTTGGCAGCCGATCAATAAATCAGACATGATCCTAAAAGCTGACATTGAGACTGCTTTCCTTGATCCTTTTACAGCAGACCCGACTATTATCATTATCTGTGATGTGTTTGACATCTACAAAGGTGAACTGTATGAGAAGTGTCCTCGTTCAATCGCCAAAAAAGCGCTTAAGCATGCTGAAGAGATCGGTATCGCCGATGCTGCATACTTCGGTCCTGAAAATGAGTTCTTTATCTTCGATGATGTCAAAATCATCGACGGTGTAAACGAAGCGGGTTACCGTGTAGATTCTGACGAAGGTGTCTGGAATGACGGCACGACGTACCCGGATTTCTACAACACTGGTCACCGTCCACGTACAAAAGGGGGTTACTTCCCGGTACAGCCTACTGACTCTATGGTAGACCTACGTGCAGAGATGATGCAGGTTCTTGAGCAGGTCGGTCTTGAAGTCGTTCTTGGTCACCACGAAGTTGCTCAGGCTCAGGGTGAGATCGGTATCGTTTTCTCTGACATTATTACAGCTTCTGACAACGTACAAAAATATAAATATGTTGTTAAAATGGTTGCGCACCTAAACGGTAAGACAGCTACATTTATGCCTAAACCGCTTTACGGCGACAACGGTAACGGTATGCACGTACACCAGTCACTATGGAAAGACGGTAAAAACCTTTTCTACAAAGAGGGTGAATACGCTAACCTTTCTGAAACTGCTCTACACTACATCGGCGGTATCTTTAAACACGCTCGTGCCGTTGCAGCATTTACGAACCCATCAACAAACTCTTACAAGCGTCTTATCCCAGGTTTTGAGGCTCCAAGTATCCTTACTTACTCTAGCCAAAACCGTTCTGCTTCTTGCCGTATCCCTTACGGTGCCGGTGAGAAAGCGACACGTGTAGAGATGCGTTTCCCTGACTCGACTGCATGTCCGTACCTTGCATTTTCCGCTATGATGATGGCCGGTCTTGACGGTATCAAAAACAAAGATATCCCTGTAGGTCCGATGGATGAGGATCTGTTCGAACTCTCTCTAGATGAGATCCGTGAGAAAAAAATCCCTCAAATGCCACATACACTTCGCGGTTCTTTGGAAGCGCTTATCCGTGATAACGACTTCCTTAAGCCGGTATTTACAGATGAGTTCATCCAGACATACCAGCACTACAAATTTGAAACTCAGGTTTGGGAAGACGAAGCTCGTCCGACTGCATTCGAGTTCAAATCAACTTACAGCTGCTAATACCACGCTAAAGGGCTTCGCCCTTTGGCTCTTTTTTCTCTCTTTTTACCCTCTTCATTTAATAATCTTTCGTTACAATTTCTAGATGTTAAAGAGCCTGTTTATACTTTTGGTGCTACTGTTACTGCATGGCTGTACAAGCTATAAGAAACTGCCGCTTTTCCCCGACCAGTTTGACTCTGAGCAGACACTGAAAGTGTGGGAGAAGCTGCTACTATCCAAAGAGGAGTTCCCCCAAGAGAGCAGCACTGCTGATGTTTTGCATCACAGCTTTTTGGATCACTATAAAAAGAGCAATCCCGGATTTGTCAATCTGGATCTTTTTAAAAAAGCGCGTAAAAAACATCCGCTGACACACCTTAAGCGCTGGTATCATGCGCTCTTTTACTTTAAAGAGTCAGCTGTCACCTATATGGTCATGCAATTTCCCGATGTAGATTCGGCTAAAAGCTATCTGCCCAGACTCAGAAGCAAGAAGCCCCACAAAGCGGTCAAGATTCTGCGCATCGGTTCTATCGTCGTCACTTTTTATGGACTCGACAGCCGTCAAAAGTTACTCGACAACAACCGCACCCGGCCTTGTGTCAACTGGATCTATGAACAAAGCGATACTATAATGGAGAGACTATGAAAAAAGAGGATTCTAAGGCCTATTTGGCCAAAAAAGAGATGATGGAGAAGATGATCACCATCTATGGACGCAACAGCTGTCTGGAGGCGTTGGAGGATCGTTCTATCACCCCTTTGACACTTCATTTAAGCACAAGCAACCAGGAAGCCTCGGTGCTGAAAAACATTGAGAAACTGGCCAAAGAGCGGGGAGCCGCAATCAAGATGCACGAGAAAGCGGCGCTGTCACGTATATCTAAAAATGCCAAACAGGACCAGGGTGTCGCACTCGACATCCAGACACCCAACTATCAAAGTGCCCAGGAGTATCTTGAGCAGCTTCCGACGCATGCGAAGATCATCGCTTTGGACGGTATCACCAATCCCCAAAACCTGGGTATGATCATCCGCAGTGTCGCGGCGACTAAAATCGATGCGATCATCCTGCCCAAAAAGAACTCGGCCAAGATCTCACCTTTAGTCATCAAAGCCAGTGCAGGTACGCTTTTTAAAGCCAAGATCCTCTATTGTGATACCTTGGCAGAAGTCCTTCCCAAATATCAGAGTCTCGGCTTTGAAACCTTTATGCTCTCGTCCCACGCTTCAGACTCTCTTTTTGATCTTGGCCCGATTCCGCGTGCGATCTATATCCTGGGCAATGAGAGTGAAGGGGTAAGTAAAGAGGTGGAGAAGCTGTGCAGCCGAAAAATCGTGATCCCGATGGAAAACGGGGTGGAGTCACTCAATGTAG
>JBFEYF010000134.1:0-5836 GCA_041562295.1 Sulfurimonadaceae bacterium | reverse complement strand
TTGCCAAAAGCGCCTCATCTTTTTGGCCAACAAAGGCAATTTTGAGCTGGGGAAGCGGGTTGATCAGCTCTTTGATCGCTTCTAGTTGGGTCAAGAGACTTCTCTGAGGGTTCTAAACAAAAACCCTTCCATGATATCATCGATCGTAGCGTTAGGCATACACTGCAAAACCTCTACATCATACTCAAAATAGAGATCGATCTCCTGATCGGGATTATCGACGATCAGGTAATCGATTCCGCCTGCGAGTTCCGATTCGATATCATCGATAAAGGTAACTTCAGTCACCTCATGCCCTTCAAACTCGATCTTGGCCATCGTCTTGCGTCCTTCGATCGATGTGATCGTTGACTCCTGGGTATCATCCCCGTTTAGAGGTATCAGCATAAACATCTTAGTTCACCTTGCTCATATCAAGCTTGAGCGCTTCGTTATCCATGATGCCGATTCCCCGGTCAAGGACCTTCTGGGCGATCTCTTTGGCCTCATCCAGCGAGTGCATCTTATAGGTACCGCACTGGTAGACATTCAGTTCCGGGATATCTTTTTGGCTTGCAACGGCCAATACATCTTTCATCGATGCTTCCCATGCTTTGACGACACGATCTTTTTCGGGAGTCCCAAGCAGACTCATATAAAATCCTGTACGGCATCCCATAGGCGAGATATCGATGATCTCTACATCTTTACCGTTGAGATGATCTCTCATAAAACCGGCAAACAGATGCTCGAGTGTATGGATACCCTTCTCTGTAAGGATCTCCTGATTGGGTACGACAAAACGCAGATCGAACACCGTGATCTTGTCACCCGAAGGTGTTGTCATCGTCTTGGCTTCTCTCACTGCCGGTGCCGGCATAATGGTATGGTCAACGGTAAAACTGTCTAGTAACGGCATGAATATATCCTCAATTATTTTTAGATATGGTAGCAGATTAAAATAAAAAAAGTGTTAGAGTAAAAGAGAAAAGTTTTTTGTCAAAGGTAGGTTTTAATGTAGAAAGCCGTCGGCCGAAGCCGAGAGGAAAGAGTTGCAAAGCCGCAATTAAACGCGTGCTTCTTCTCTTCTTTGTAGGTATTCCCAGTTGTCGTCAACACGTTTTTGCCAACCGTCAAGAATGTGTTTATTCTCAGGTTTGAACAGGTGTTTAAAACGTCCCTGAGCTGCCAGGTAGTCCTTAACAGGGATAACTGTTTTAGGACGGTAGGTAATGTTCAGTTCTTTACCGTCGATGATCTCATAAAGAGGGAAAACCAAAGAATCCGTCGCAAGGTCCGTAACCGCGATCGTATCTTCAGGAGCGAATTTCCACTCAGTTGTACACGCAGATACCGCATTGATAAATGTAGGACCTTCAGTGTTAAGACCTCTTTGGATCTTCTTAACCATATCTTTCCATTTAGACGGAGAGACCTGGGCAACATACGGTGAACCGTGAGCTGCCATGATAGACATCATATCTTTTTTCTCTTTCTTCTCACCGTAAGATACACGACCTGCTGGAGCAGTCGTCGTAGATGAACCTACCGGAGTAGAAGATGAACGCTGACCACCGGTGTTTGCGTAAACTTCGTTATCAAGTACTACATACATCATGTCGTGACCACGTTCGAAACATCCGGAGATCCACTGGAAACCGATATCGTAAGAACCGCCGTCACCACCGAAAGCAACGAACTTAGGGTTACGGTCAGACTGAGGCAGACGACCTTTGTTTTTCAGTGCTTTGTACATAGCTTCGGCACCGGCAACAGCAGTTGAGCTGTTTTCGAAACCGATGTGGATCCATGAAGCATCCCAAGATGTGTACGGATAAACTGCCGTACATACTTCCAGACAACCCGTAGAAGCTGCAAGTACAAGATCGTCGTTTGTCGCATTAAGTACTTCACGAACGATGATAGAGTGCGCACAACCAGGACATAGAAGGTTTGCACCCTCAAAACGGTCAGCTGATGTAGAGAACTCTTTTAAGTTTTTGATTTTTTTAACTTCACTCATAATATGTTCCTTACTATTTGTTCAAATCTACGTCTAAGAACGAAAGTTTCGGACCACGAACGTTGACAAACTGTTGTACTGGTTGTTGACGCTTACCTGCTTTAGCATTCGCATCAAGGTCAGTATAAATCTCTTTTAGGTGCGCCAGTGAAAGGTCACGACCGCCAAGACCGTAAACGTAGCTGTTGATCACAGGCTGCTCGTCCATCTGAACGATGATACCTGCAAGCTCGTTGTAAAGTGCACCCGGTGCACCGTTTGGAGAACTTCTGTCCAGTGCAGCAACCGCTTTAAGACCTTTAAGAGCCTTACCGATCGCTTCAAACGGGAACGGACGGAATACTCGGATACCGATAACACCCGCTTTGATACCTTCAGCTCTCATCTTCTCTGCAGATACGATAGCAGTTTTCACCGCTGTACCCATAGCTACAACCGCTACTTCGGCATCATCCATCATATACTCTTCGACAAGGTTGTACTCACGACCCGTAAGCGCTTTGAACTCAGCAAATACCGCTTCGATTTTCGGATAGACTTTAGTCATAAGGTCGTTGTGCTGGCGAGCTTTATGCTCGAAGTGCCAATCTTCCTCAGTCTGTACACCGTAAGAGATAGGGTTTTCAAAGTCAAGCATAGAGTTAAACGGTTTGAATTCACCGACAAACTTGTACGCCTCTTCATCCTGTAGTGTCTTAACACCCATAGCTGTATGCGATGTCATGAAACCGTCCTGGTGAACCATGACAGGAAGGCGGATATCGTGATCTTCACCGATCTTGAACGACATAAGAGCCAGGTCATACGCTTCTTGTGGGTTGTACGCATCCAGCTGGATCCAACCGGAATCACGTCCCAGGTACATATCAGAGTGGTCACCGTTAACGTTTAGCGGTGCAGCAAGTGCACGGTTAACAACGTTAAGAACGATCGGTAGACGCATACCAGATGCCTGGTAGAGTGTCTCAACCATCAGTGCAAAACCTTGAGACGATGTCGCCGTAGATACACGACCGCCTGCAGCCGAAGCACCGATACATCCTGACATCGCAGCATGCTCAGACTCAACCATAACAAACTCACCGTCGATATAGCCGTTTGCTAAAAAGTTACCGTAGTTTTCAACGATAGGTGTTGACGGTGTAATCGGGTAAGCAGCAACTACATCAACCTGCACTTGGCGCAGTGCTTGTGATGCCGCCATATTACCATCCCAGACTTCTACCTCTTTTAGGTCCATTCTATCTGCCATTATTTATCCTTGCTTTCATCTTTTTCAGGCCAGTTTGCTAACGCTTCGTCTTCATCGTGCGCTTCAGCAAACATCAATAGGGATTTAGGATTTGTAGGACATACCTCCACACAGATCTTACACCCTTTACAGTGATCATAATCAACACCGACCATCTTCTTGTCACGGGAGATGATAGAAACATCCGGACAGTAGATCCAACAGAATTGACAATCGATACAGTAGTCTTTGTTAAATACCGGCTTTTCGATACGCCAGTCAGCAACACTTGCAGTGAAAGAGTTCGACTTTGAATAGGGACGATCTTCAGCAAGCGTACCTGCGATGTCCTTTACTGGCTCATTAAACGAGAAAAGTACAGCACCGGGATCAAATTCATTCCAACCATTATTCATCATTAAATCCTTATTTTACTTCGTCGTATGCACGCTGGATTGCTACCATGTTGGCATCAACAATCTTCTGAGGCAACTTGGAAAGTATGTTGTTCATGTTTTCTTTGAAGAACTCGATGTCATACATTCCGGAAACTTTCATCAATGCACCCAGCATCGGAGTATTTGGAATCGGACGTCCGATAGTCTCCTGAGCGATTTTGATACAGTCAACTGTATGGACGTTTTTACCTTTAAGCTTAGGCTGAGATTCGATAAGCTCTTCAGTCGTCATATGTGTTGTGATGATATATACCGTAGAGTCTTTCTCATCCGCTGTAATATCAGCTGTATATACAAGCGCCGGGTCAATTACAAGAATGTAGTCCGGATTCATAAATTTTTCATGATTGAAGATCTCTTCATCATCAACACGGTTATATGCAGTCATTGCCGCACCACGTTTTGCAGATCCGTAGAATGCAAAAGCTTGAACGTGTTTACCAGCAATCGAAACAACTTCTGCCAAACCTTTTGCACCTGTTACTGCACCCTGTCCTGCGCGGCTGTGCCATCTAATTTCTAGCATCAAATCTCCCTATTAAGAGCTATTTATTACCCACTCTCTATAGAGACTGGCTCTATATAAAACAAGCGAGTTTTTATATGTTCTGCTATTCTAATCAAGAGGCTCTTAAAGCTAGCTTACCAATTTATGCTGAATTTTTTTATCCGTAAAGTGTGAATAATCTACACACTTTTCCTTATAGACTCCACTGCAAGCAGCGCATTATCGACGATTTTATCCGTATGCTCTAAAAGTTGAGATTTTGTCTCGTAACCAGAGGTAACAGCGATATGGTTAATTTCGGCATTTTTGGCTGAAACAATGTCAAGATGCGTATCGCCGATTAGCCATGAGTTACTTTTTGTAGCATTCATCTCAGATAAAGCCTTCAAAACCGGCTCTTTATGGGGCTTTGGGTTCTCTACATGCTCCCGTCCTATAAGTGTTTCAAAATTACTCATTAAACCGAAATGCTCTAACAGTTCCCGCGAATATTTGGCTGTTTTAGTCGTCACGATGCCCAAACGGGCGAATTTGGATGCCGCGCTGATTGTCTCTTTGGCGAAAGGAAGAAGTTGGGTTTTCGCACACGATATTTTGCGGTAGTGCATCTTATAGGTATGGACATAATCCCACACCTTACTCTCTTCTATACCCAGACGGCTGTACATCACATCCAGCGGATGCCCGATCAGGGCTTTGATCTCCTCATCTGTGGGCGCCTTCTCACCATAATAGGCGTAGGAGTTATGAAAACTCTCCAGTATCGCTTCGGTCGAATCGATAAGTGTACCGTCCAGGTCAAAAAGTATGATTGTTTCTTCTTTCTCTTTCATCTAATCTTTTATCCAATCGATAATATTATGTTCCAATCCCACGATAGATTTCTCTACAGGATGTATTTTTTTGTTGACTACTGCGATCTCGTTGGGAATATATAAAAATACATAGGGGTGATCTTCTACGATTTTGGCAAAAATACTTTGGTAGATCTTTGCCAGTTTGGCTTTGTCTACCGTTCTTTCTGCCTGGAGGATCATCCTGTCGACTGCCTCGTTCTTATAGGAGATAAAATTGAAGCCCCCTTTTTTATCGATACCGTCACTGTGCCATATAGCATAGGCATCCGGTATCAGGCTCAACCCCCATCCCAGTATCACGGCATCAAAATCCTTGGCAAAGACCTTAGTATTTAAAAATGCCTGCCACTCCATCATACGCAGTTTCACTTCGACACCGATCTTGCCCAGCTGATATTGGATCACCTGTGCCGCAGCCTGACGGATGGAGTTGCCGGTATTGGTAGCGATCTCAAAACGCAGCGGGTGCTCTTTAGTGTAACCCGCCTCTTTTAGAAGTTTTTTCGCCTTTTCTGGGTTAAAGGCAGACTTGCTGTAACTGTCGTTATAGGCAAAGCTTCCCGGCAAAAAGGGACCGTGGCATGCCTGACCGTGTCTGAAAAAGAGCAGATCGACAAGCTCTTTTTTGTCGATCCCCAGACTGATCGCCTCGCGAATGCGTTTATCCTGAAAAAGCTCTCGTTTCATGTTAAAGCCGAGATAGGTATATGCCTTGGCAATCTGTTCTACTATATTGTAGTAGTTCTTAAAACTCTTATCCACCTTTTTCTCTATCTGTAA
>JBFEYF010000133.1:0-6001 GCA_041562295.1 Sulfurimonadaceae bacterium | reverse complement strand
TGCTAAAAATCGATCCCTACATCAATGTTGACCCCGGTACGATGTCCCCTTTGGAACATGGTGAGGTTTTTGTAACCGAAGACGGTGCCGAAACTGACCTGGACCTGGGGAACTATGAGCGTTTTCTCGACATGTCGTTTTTCAAAAAATCCAACTTCACGACCGGACAGGTATACAGCTCTGTTATCGAAAAAGAGCGTCAGGGTGGATATCTGGGGCAGACGATCCAGGTTATCCCCCATATCGTAGACAATATCACCGAACGTATCAAAAAAGCGGGTGAAGATCATGATATCCTGGTTGTAGAACTTGGCGGTACGGTAGGAGATATCGAAGGGCTTCCGTTCTTGGAATCGATCCGCCAGATGAAGCATGACCTGGCTGAAGACCAGACCTTCTTTATCCATGTGACACTGATCCCTTATATCAAGGTGGCGGGTGAGCTTAAAACCAAGCCGACTCAGCACTCGGTTCAGGAACTGCGCCGTATCGGTATCACACCGCAATTGATCATCGCCCGTTCCGAGCAGCCGCTGCCAAAAGCGCTGAAGCGTAAACTGGCGATCAGCTGTGATGTTAAGACCGACAGTGTCATCGAAGCACTCGATGCAGCCAGCGTCTACCAGGTGCCTCTAAGCTTTTTAAAGCAGGATATCCTGACACCGATTTCCGAGTATCTTAACCTCGGTACGCTGCAGCCGCAGATGGAGGAGTGGGATTCGCTGGTCAAAAAGATCATCGCACCTAAAGATGAGGTATCTATCGCGTTCGTCGGTAAATATCTGGATCTTAAAGAGTCCTATAAATCATTGATCGAAGCGCTGATCCATTCCGGTGCGCATCTTGACAGCAAAGTGAGCATCGAGTGGGTGGACAGCGAGAAGCTTGAGGAGAACGGCACGGAAGTTCTGGCTGATGTGGACGGTATTTTGGTCGCCGGCGGATTCGGTCAGCGCGGTGTCGAAGGAAAGATCCTGGCGATCGAGTATGCCAGAACCCATAAGATCCCGTATCTTGGTATCTGTCTGGGTATGCAGCTTTCGGTCATCGAATATGCTCGTAATGTCCTTGGGTTAGCGGATGCCAACTCGACAGAGTTTGACGAAGAGACCAAAAATCCGCTGATCTACCTGATTGATAACTTTATCGACCAGTCGGGTGACAAACAGTTGCGAACGCATACCAGCCAGATGGGCGGTACGATGCGTTTGGGTGCCTACCCGTGTGATACTAAGGCGGGTTCACTGCTGCGTGAAGCGTACAGCGGTGCCAAGGCGATATCGGAACGTCACCGCCACCGTTATGAAGCCAACCCTGCCTATAGAGAGCAGTTGGAAAAAGCGGGTATGATTATTACCGGTGAATCGAACGGTCTGATCGATGCCGTTGAGATCCAGGAACACCCTTGGTTCCTGGGGGTTCAGTTTCATCCTGAGTTTACATCACGTCTTCAGACGCCAAACCCTACAATCCTGGCATTTGTGAAGGCATCGCTGAGCACAGCCAAAAACGGATAGACAGCCAGTGCAGGAGTCGATTTCCGCTTCGCAGATTAAACAACTGCTTTTAACCCGCTTTGAAGGCGGGTTTGTCAGACTTTCTGATATCCCCGATCCAGCACTGCTAAAAGATGCTTCCAAAGCTGCCGAACGTATTGTCAAGTCGATTAAAAGCCAAGAGCGTATAACGGTCGTAGGTGATTATGACGTTGACGGTGTCACCTCGACATCGATCATGATCGACTTCTTTAAACGTATTGGCTACCCCCTGACAACCATTATCCCGAACAGATTTAACGACGGGTACGGTATCTCGCCGAAGATTCTTGACCGTATAGATGCCGATCTGATCATTACCGTAGATAACGGTATCAGTGCTATAGAAGCGGCCCAGACAGCAAAAGAGCGCGGTATGGATCTGATTATTACGGATCACCATACACCGGGGGAGCGTTTGCCTGATGCTTATGCCATCGTTGATCCCAAACTCTCTGACTGCGGGTACCCCTTTAAAGAGATATGCGGAGCCCAGGTCGCCTGGCTGGTATTGGCTTTGGTGAAAAAGGGGCTTAAGGCCGATGTCGACATGGGATCGTTCTTGGATCTTTTGGCTATTGCGATTATCGCGGATGTGATGCCGTTGATCGGGATCAACCGCGTGATGGTACAAAAAGGTCTGGAGCTTATGGGACGTTCTGAACGTCCTGCTATAAAAGCTATGCGTGCCTATTTGGACAAAGAGGTGTTGACATCCGAAGATATCGGCTTTCAGATCGCTCCGCGCATCAACAGTGCAGGGCGTATGGAGGATGCCTCCTACGCGGTAGATTTTTTGGCGGCCCAAAGTGAACAGGATGCTTTTATCGCCTTGGAACGCCTGGACCGTCTCAATACATTCAGAAAAGATGTCGAAGCCAATGCCACCAACGAAGCGATGGCGATGGTGAACCCCGAAGCGAAGGTGATTATCGTTGCCAAAGAGAGCTGGCATGAGGGTGTTGTGGGGATCGTCGCCGCACGCCTGGTTGACCATTTTCAAAAACCGGCGATGGTTTTGGCCATAGAAAACGGCAGTGCCAAAGGGAGTGCCAGAAGTATCGGTGATGTCAATCTGCATACGATGCTTACAACCTGCGAGGTGCACCTGGATAAATATGGCGGGCATAAGATGGCAGCAGGACTTTCACTTAAAGTAGAGAACCTCGATCCTTTTAAAGAGGCGGTTAATGCCTATGCGTCAGGCCTGGAAGCGTCGATGTTTATTCCTAAAAACGATGTACTGGGCGAACTGTATGCCAAGGATATCACCTATGAGCTGCTTGAGATGATCGAAAGCTTTCAGCCTTTTGGGGAGGGCAATCCACGCCCCAAATTTTTGATGAAAGAGGTCCGGGCCAAGTTTGTCAAACGTTTCGGACAGGATAGTGCTCATCTGCGTTTTTCTATAGAGTCTCCGCATGAGCAGTACGGGCTGGGTGTTGTCGGCTTTAGAAACCGGGACACCATCACAGAAGGGCAGCGCGTCAGTCTCTCCTATACCCTGAATAAAAATGAGTATAACGGCAGGATATCGATACAGCTGATGCTGGATAAGTTATATTATTGAGAAAAAAAGGCAGATGAGACGTTCTTCTGCCGCACTGCCAAAGAAGGCAGCTATTTAAAACGGCAGAGGGTTGCCGTTAATCGTCGTCTGTCCGTTTAGGAAAGCGAATTCAAAAACCGCACTCTCCCCATCGACTTTTTTCATCGCATTGAGCATCCCCAGCATCGGCTGCATCTGGACCAGTTTTTCAAGGTCTTTGGCATTGAGCTGCAGTTTTCCTTTAGCCTGTAAAAAAGGAATGATCTGCATCGGGCTTCCGGCATTGAGATCAAGTGCATTCTCTTTGAGTTCCATGTGGAGTTCAAATTTAAAGTTGTTAATATCAAGATTTAGGGCACCACCGGCTGCATTGAGTGTAAATTTGTCTGTATTGACGGCGTTGATGTCAAATTTTAGACCGGCATGGACCATATCGGTCAGCGCTTTTTGAAGTTTTTGCATATCCTGATCGGGATTGCCGCTCATGCCCAGATCTTGAAGCGCCATAACGGCCTCTTGGGTGATGTGGTCGGCATGAAGGTTCAGACGAAGGTTGTCGAGTCCGAAACGGTTTTGTTCTATGCCCCCCTGGGTAACGATAAAAGAGTTGATACCGCTTCGCATCTCAAAACCGGAACCTACAAATCCCTTATCGCTTTTGCTGTCAGCTTCGACGGCGATATTCTGCAGCTGCAGTTCGATGTTTTTGTCACCCTGTATCATATGAAAAAGGATTTTACCGATGGCCGAATCGGAAGTCTGATCCAACGGTGTGGTCTGGTGCAGTTTACCGGTAAGGTCATTGAGTGTAAAAGAGATCTTCTCTCCCGGGATTTCGGCATCAAAAGAGATCTTTTTAACACCCTCTTGCATTTTGAATATTTTGTTGATGTCGCCCTGGAATTTAGCCCAGATACCTTCGCTTTTAAAGCTGAACGTACGTGAGGGCGTAGGGTGGAAGGTCTCGTTGATATCCTGGACGGCGATGCCGTTGATCGTTCCCTTGTTATCCATGGAGAGGGTATAGGTCATCCCCCCTTTTTCGATAAAGGATCGGATCTCTTTAAAGGCTTCGGGGTCTTTAGCCATCTCTGCTTCGATGATATTCGACAGACGTGACAGGCTGACTTGTAATTGGGCCCCTGCGTCCGACTCCACAACCTTCATATCAAAGGCCATACCCTCTAAGAACTTCTCATCACCCGTAAGGAGATTGCTTTTTAGCTGCTCCATGGCCGAGTTGTAGGATGCGGGTAGCATGCTTGAGAGTTTGTTGACCAGGAACTGGCGTACTTTTTTCTCATCCTGCGCCGTCAAGGTAAACTTACCCTCTTTTTCTGCCAGTAAAAAACCGTTGGTTTTATAATCCGCTGCCTGCGAAGCTACAAGATTGTTCAGCTCAGCTTTGCTGATCTCTGGAAGTGCAATCTCATCTTTTTGGGGAGCCATTTGGGTCATGTAGTAATAGACTCCGCCTGCAACGACGACAGCCGTTGCTGCGAGGGCGACCTTTTTCATCATAGAATCCTTTTTTATGTGTCATTGGTAAAAATAGTAGTCTAATGGAGTTTACAGAGTACTTAAAGCCCTGTCAAAAAATTATATATAGTTATATTACGGCCTGTTTGGAGGATTTATCCTAGTCGCGTGTCGTTTTGATCTTGAAAAAGTCAGCCATATCATTCGTTTTGATCAGCTCTTTGGTGCCGACTTTGCGAAGTTTAAAGATGGTTCCGACACCGGTTACCATAAAGTATTCATCACTTTTTTGCGGAATACAGCGTTTGACATAGTCGCCGAGTTTAAGGAGTTTTGCTTCATCAGCACTCATGTTTTTGCTCACTTTCAGGCATGAAGAGAACTAATCAGGTAGTACTCAAAGGTAGCCCGGCCATCTTCTTTTGAAGATCCGTAGGCTTTGCGTCCCTGCTTCACAACAGGTTTGCCTTTTCATTGAAATTTGGAACATTCTAGCAAAAATAAGGATGATTGTCTAGAGAGCGGAGAGGATGTTTTGAAGGTTGGCTTTATACTGTAAAGCGTCGGGCTGCAGTCTGATTGCTTCTCTCATCTCTTCGGCCGCCTCTTCGATACGGTCAAGCTTTTGCAGTACTAAAGCTAGGTAGTTGTGGTAGTGGGCTTTAAGCGGGAACGCAGCAGTCAGCTTTTCATAGTGCATAAGTGCATGTGAGGGTTTGCCGCTGGCATTTAGAGTCTGTGCGAGACTGAAGCGGGCCGACTCATGTTCGTTGTCAAGCGCAACCGCTTTTTCATACTCCAAAAGCGCGGCATGCAGATCCCCCTCTTTTTCATAGATCTTTCCCAGCCGAAAATAGTGGTCACTCTTTTGCGGATTGATATGCACGGCGTCCTTATAGACCTTAGCGGCGTAGTTATAGTGCTCCTGCTTGGCATAGACCTCTCCCAGCAGGGCATAAGCCTCGTCATCTTCGGGCTCTTTATGCAGATATTTTTGGAGTGTATAGATGGCATCCTTATAGAGTGCGAGCTGGATATAGTTGTAGGCGATCAGTTTAAGCAGCTGTTTTTCGGATGATTCCAGCTCCAGGGCTTTTTTGAAATGTTGCAAAGAGAGTTCATAGGCCTGATCTTTTTGATAGGCAAGACCGATAAGAAAATGGGCATCTTTATGGTTAAAGTCGATACTCAAAAGCGATTGCAGCGAAGTGATCGCTTCGGCAAAGTTGTTTTCGTGACAGCGGTCCTTGGCAAGACAGTAAAGTTTTTCGATTTTCTGCTGGTTATCCATAAGTGCCCTCCTTATTAAAAAAAGGCGTAGAGACTATTATACAGCAAAATGCAGAAGGGGTTAGGGAAGATAGAGTCTGTTGATGATCGGCGTGTAGATAAACATCAGCCCCAAAAAGAGTACGGAGCTGATAAAGACAAGGACCGT
>JBFEYF010000132.1:0-6055 GCA_041562295.1 Sulfurimonadaceae bacterium | reverse complement strand
CTGGCAGTGGAGCGCCGGTACGGGTATCGACCCGCAGCCCTACTTCAGGATCTTCAACCCCTATGCCCAAAGCAAGAAGTTCGATCCCGACGGACGCTACATCACCCGATGGCTGCCGCAGCTTAAAGAGCTGACACCGGCACAGCTGCATGATGAGAACTATCTGTTCAACCACACCGTCGATGGCTACCCCCAGCCGATGCTGCTTCACAAAGAGGCGGCGCAAAGGGCCCTGGCCTACTTCAAATCCCATCCTAAAGGAAGCTGACAATGTTCACTAAAAAAGTCACCCTGACCTACCGTAGCAACGTCCATGCACCGGTGCAAAACCTTTATGCCTTTCATACCGATACCGACAACCTGCTGAAGATCTCCCCGCCCTGGATCGCCGTATCGGTCGTCTCTATCGAAAAACCGCTGCAGCCTGAGAGCCTGATCGAACTGGACATCCGACGTATGGGGCTGACCACACGCTGGAAGATGCGGATCAAAGCACTTCAGCCTCCCTCGTTAGTCTGTGACGAAGCCTTGAAAAGTCCCTTTAAACGTTTTGTCCATGAACACCGTTTCCACTTTGTAGATCCAGACAACACCATACTTGAAGACGTCATCACACTGGAACTTCCCCTGGGACCTTTGGGATGGATCGTCTGGCCCCTGATCAAGCGGGATATGCAAAAGATGTTTGACTACCGCCACCGCCGGACCAAAGAGCTTTTGCACCCCTGATGCGGACTACTGCATTGGGGCATCTACATCAACGACAAAACGTCCGCGCAGTGCACGGCGTCCCAACAGCATAGGCAGTTTCATCCCCTTCCTGTCGGTCAGTGATACCATCGTCTCAAAGAGTTTACCGGCTATGTGAAGTTTGAGCATAACAAAGGGGCGTTTTTGGATGATCCCGTTGGAACTTTTCACTTCGGAGATTTTGACAAGGGGAAGTTCATACTTTTTAGAGTGATCCAAGGGAGTGAAAACGACTTTTTGACGTACACTATCGATATGGATAAAGCTGCAGTGCAGCGAGGAGGTGAAGGCGCCCGTATCCACTTTTGCCCTGACGCCATAGAGTTTCAGATCGGGCAAAGCGACATCGATGGTGGTACCGATGACACTTTTGCCCCGATAGCTGGGATAGGTTTGGGCCCGGGCAACGTCCCAGGAAAAAGCCAGCAATAGTACGATTGCCGCAACCAGGGAGAACTTCCGATTAATCCTCTTTCTCATCACCGTCACCTGTCGATGTACTCTTTGCGGTTTTTCTCAGGAAGTTCACTTCCGGTTCCGCATTGAACCGTTTTAAAAGCGTGTCCAAAAGACGGTTTTTGACACTGGTCGCCTGGCTGCTTGGAGACATATACCATGCGGTCATCTTCACCGCCGTAGAGGCGGCATTGACCGTAAACTGTATCTCGGGTTCGAGCATACGCTGCTTGACCGCGTACCTTTTTTTCAGGTTGTTAAACTGCTGGGATGCGGCTTCGCGGTACTGCTCCGTCTGCTCTTTAAGCACTTCCCGGGTAATCGCTTCGGCTTTGGAAAGATCGCTGTCAAGGGAGAAACTGAAGGCCAGGTGGTCAAAGATCATCTTCTGTGCCTGGTGGCTGTAGCTGATCACGGCATGGGAAAAGATATAGCTGTTGGGTATAAAGATCACCCGTCCCGCACTCACAGCCTCCCTGGTAGAACTGAAATCATACGCCTCATAAAGCGTGATCTTGACGAAGGAGATGTTGATGATATCCCCGTAGTAATATTTACTCTCATGCGGTATCAATACCCGGTCACCCACTTTGACAAAGTTGCTCAAAGAGATATAGATCCTGGCGATGATATTGATCAAAAACTCCCTGGATGCGATGATGACAGCGGCTCCCACAAAGGTAAAGACCGTCAGCGAGTAGATGATGTTTTCCGAGTAGGTAAAAAAGATAAAAGCGAGCGCCACGATGACCGCCACGCTGTTGATCGTACGGTTGAGTGTAAAACGCTGCTCATCCTCCTCGACATAACGCGAAAAAAGCTTTCGCAGCAGATAGACCGTCACGAAGATTGCGATCAATACGATCAGCGACAGAAGATGGCGAAAAAGTTCGCCGTCCCGGTACTCATAATACTCTTTTTCGATCTGGCTTCGCTGTTCAAGCAGATGCTCATACTGCTTCTCGATCAGCTCTTTATAACCGCCAAGATAGCGTTTGTCATGCAGCAGCCGCGCATAACGGAGCCGTTCAGGCGAAGCCGGCAGGGTCTTTTTCAACTTCGGCTTGAGAACGTTCAGATACTTTTTGACAAAATTGTCGGCATACTGAAACTCCTGCTGGATCTTGATCAGGGAGGCGATGGCGGCATCCGCGTTTTTCATCGGTTTGTTGGAGAAAAAATTGAGAACATTATAGGGTTCTGACTTGGCCGTGATCTTCGTGATATCCATATAGATCTTATCATGCCGGGAGGCAAGAAACTGCAGTTTGGATTCCAGTATGCGCTTGCGGTCTGTCAGCTCCTGAATACGGTTGGCATCCAAAGTACGCAAAAGCTCTTTGCTCAAAAGGCGCAGCTCCTTTTGGCTCTTCTCAAGCTCTTTGCGTTGACGGACATCCTTGATAAAACGGTTTTTACTACTGAGATACTCACCCGAAAGAGGATCTTTCAGGGTGCTTGCCGGACTCCTGTCCAGACCGAAGCCGCAAGAGATCACCATCAAAAGAGTCAACAACTTCTTCATAACATCAGCTCCGCATTTAAAAAGATATCATACCCTAATATTGTTCACTTGATACGCAAAGATTTGGCCGCAGAGCGCCCCTTTTTAGATTATAATAGCACAAAGACTCTTGCCGTCACTATCCGTCGGCACAGCAGGTGAGACATGCCGAAAAAACTTGCAAATGATCGCTACCTTGGAGAGGATGAAGGGCTGGAGAGCTTTTTCGATATCCTCAAACAGCTGATCAGAAAACCCTCCGTCGTCGCAGCCGAGCACCCCTTTTTCCTCTCACTCAAACGGGAACTGGAAGAGCTGGGGATCAAAACGACGCTGTATGAGGGGCTACTTGTAGCCGAAGGGGAGAACCCCGATAGCGGGATGCTCAGTGCCCATATCGACAGACACGGCCTTATCTGCACCGGACCGGGCGAGTTTCAGTATGCCGCATTTGTAGCGCAAAACCGCGGCGACCTTACCGGGGACTCCGTAGCCGAAAAGACCTATCAGACGATCATCGAACGTTTCATCGATCAGCCCGTTTACGCCTACGAACCCTGGTCGGGAAGCTATCTGGGTGTAGGGCATATCGACAAAGCCTTTTTCTGCGAACGGCGTGCCAATATCCTCTTTAAAGTCGGAGGGCTGGAACATCTGATGGCCGGCACCCCTGTCGCCTACGTCGATACGCTCAAATATGACAGCGAACACTTTTGGGGGCAGCTTGACAATGTCATCAGTGCGGCGATCATCCTCTACCTCTACCGCAAAGGGTATCAGGGACGCGCTTTTTTTACAGCCCAGGAAGAGGCGGGGCGCAGCTGGCGCTTTTTACTGGAGTGGTTTAGAAGAGAAAACCTCTCTACCGACACCCTGCTGGTACTCGACACCAGCCCCTTTCCCGACCGGGAGAGTGCCGACAGACAGCATATCATTCTCAGAGCCAAAGACTCCAATGCCGCATTCTCCTCGCCCCTAACGCAAAAGATAGAGAGTATCTGTGAGCAATTAGCGATACAATACAGTTATAAAGACCGTTATATCGAAGAGCTCAATCTCTCGCTAGCCCAAAAAGGTGAACCGCTTTATTCACTGGGCAGCACCGAGATGGGACGTATTGCCAAAGCCAGTGACGGGGCCATACAGGGAACGACCCTGCAGTTGCCGACGACCGGCTATCATACGACCTCTGAGACCGTATCGGCAGAATCGGTCCACAAAATTTTGCAACTGCTTGAAAGACTTTATATTGAAGGAAATTAAATGGAAGTAATCGGTTATTTGGAGCATGTCGACATCCCTCATATCGAGCTCTTCGGTCTGGACGCCAAGATCGATACCGGGGCGGATAACTGCGCCCTGCATTGTGATGACATTGAGATTCATAAGGAGAGCGTCACCTTCACCCTGCATGATGAAGTCCATCCCGCCTATCACGGCAAACGTATCACGATGCCGATCCATAAGATCAGTAAGATCAAAAGCTCCAACGGCCAGGTGCAGAAGCGTTGCGTGATCAAAACACCTCTGAAGCTGGGCTGCAAAAGCTATGATGCACTTATCTCGTTAACCAACCGTGAAAACATGAAGTACCCGCTGCTGATCGGAAGACATTTTCTGTCGCACCACTACCTCGTTGATGTCTCAAAAAAGTATATGACAAAGGATAAAAAATGACCGTCTATATTCTCTCCAGAAACTCCAAACTCTACTCTACCCAGAGGTTGGTCGAAGCAGGCGAAGCCAAAGGATGGAAGATGCGTGTCATCGATTATCTGATGTGCAGTATCGAGATCCTAAAAGGAGAGCTTACCGTCGTCTACAAAGGCGAGATACTTCCTACACCCGATGCCATCATCCCGCGTATCGGGGCCAGCCGTACTTTTTACGGGACGGCTATGGTGCGCCACTTTGAGATGATGAACGTCTTTAGTGTCGCGGGCAATCTTGCCATCGCCCGCTCACGCGACAAGCTCAGAAGTCTTCAGATCCTTTCAAAATATGATGTCGACATGCCCAAGACGGTCTTTGCCTCCAACAAAGCGAACGCCAAAGATGTCATCAAGCTGATCGGGGGGACGCCACTGGTCTTGAAGATCCTGGAAGGTACCCAGGGTGTGGGTGTGGTTTTGGCCGAGACCCAAAAAGCGGCCCAGTCGGTACTGGATGCCTTTTACGGCATGGAGGTCAACCTTCTGGTCCAGGAGTTTATCAAAGAGGCGGGCGGAGCCGATATCCGGGCACTGGTTGTCAACGGTGAAGTCGTAGGTGCCATGAAACGCCAGGGTGCTGAAGGGGACTTCCGTTCCAACCTGCACCAGGGCGGAAGTGCGACAGCCTATAAACTCAAACGCAAGGAAAAAGCGACTGCACTGGCGGCAGCCAAGGCGATGGGGCTGGGTGTGTGCGGGGTCGATATGATCCCCTCCGACAGGGGACCGCTGGTGATGGAGGTCAACTCCTCCCCGGGTCTGGAAGGGATCGAAAAAGCTACGGGGATCGATATCGCCGGTAAGATCATGGAATATATCGAACAGAACACCTCACCGCTTCCGGATAATAAAAAACGGCGCCGCAGAAAGGATACGATCGGTGCCTAAAAGAGAGAAGACACCCTTAATATTAGGCGGGGTCGAAATCCCAAAAGGGAGCAGAAAACGTATCGATATCGAACTGCCCCGTTTTTACGGCACGCCCACCAATCTGCATGTGCATGTATTCCGCGGCAGGCAAAACGGACCGACTATCTTTATCTCGGCAGCTATCCACGGAGATGAACTCAACGGTGTCGAGATCATCCGCCGTATCCGTCAGCTTCACCTGCTCAAAAGCCTCAAAGGTACGATCATCTTTGTACCGATCGTCAATATCTACGGTGTGATGAACCTCTCGCGCTATTTGCCCGACCGCCGTGATCTCAACCGCTCTTTCCCAGGTTCTGAAAAAGGCTCCCTCGCTTCGCGGGTAGCCCACACCTTCTATACCGAAGTGATCGAAAAGTGCGATTTCGGTATCGACTTGCACACGGCCAGTATCCATAAGACCAACCTCCCCCAGATACGTACCAATATCGACAACCCCTATACACTGGAACTTGCCAAGGCCTTTGAAGCGCCCGTCATTCTCAACTCCGAACTCAGAGACGGTTCGCTTCGGGCAGAATCCCAGGATAACGGAACCCCCATGCTTTTATATGAAGCGGGCGAAGCGCTGCGTTTTGACGAAAAGGCTATCAAGATCGGTGTACGGGGTGTACTCAATGTTCTCAGAACCCTGAAGATGCTGCCGACTTTGAGTAAAAAAAGCAGCAAACGCCAAAGCATCGTGACCAAAAAAAGCAGCTGG
>JBFEYF010000131.1:0-6188 GCA_041562295.1 Sulfurimonadaceae bacterium | reverse complement strand
TTGACGAAACTCTCTAACCATTAACAAAGGAACAGGATATGGACCTACTGGTCGTTTTAAAAGGATTGCTTGCGCTGTTTTTGGGCGTCATTGCTCTATTGATTGCGGTTGTGATATTTAAAAACAGCTCTTTTTTTAAAGCCTTGATCGCCGTTGTGATCGAAATGGCAGTTGTAGCGGGACTTTTTTGGGCTTTTTCATGGGGAATAGATGTCTCTATGAAAAAAGCGGTTTTGTACAATGTCAAAAACAGCAGAATCCTATCCCAGGAGAAGATCTATGTCAGCGGGGATGTACGAAACGTCGGAAAATATACTATCAATAATGCCTATATCGAGATCAAACTGATCAATGCGGCAGCCGGCGGTAAGATCTCGATGCGCGGTGAAGGGGATAGTGGACCTAAAAGGGATAGCAGTATTTCAGAGTCGTTTAAAATAGCGACCAATATTAAGCCGGGAACGCAAAAACACTTTTCTGTATCCTTTCGCTATCCGGCCTACTTTAGGCTCTCAAATATACGATGGAAACTAAGCTATGACTAAAGGGCATAGCAGTTATAAAAGAGGAGTATAGATGGATTTGGTAGAGATTTTAAAGATTGTAATGGCGGTTTTTATCGCTTTTATTTTCCTGGTGATCATTGTCAAAAGCTGGAACCCGGAGCAGCCTTTTAAAGCTTTTATGATACTCATTGTGGAGGTCGCTGTCGGGGTAGTGGTCATACTCTTATCGAGCTGGGCAGTAGATAACTCATTTAAAAAAGCGGTTTTGACACAGTTTAGCAACCGCTTTATACACTCTCAGGAGAAGCTTTCGATCAAAGGGTGTGTACGCAATGTCGGAAAATACCCGATCAATAACGTCTATTTGCATATTAAAGTGATTAATAATGCTTCCGGGGGCAGCGTACAAAACAACAGTTCGGGACGCTCAAACACGCTCGAACGCAGTGATAAAGTGGTTACCCATCTTTCTCGCGGGGCGCAGAAGTGTTTTGTAGTCAGCTTCAAATATCCACCCTATTTTAAACTTGCCAATATCCAAAAGCAGATCAGCTGGGATTAAAAAAAGATCCCGCTCTCTTCCTGCTGTTCCTGGCTGTTTTCCCAGGCCATGATAATGGTCGCGATATCATTGTTGATAGAGTCATCAAAAAAATGTATATCGGGGTCATTTTCCAGATGGTTGTTCCATGAGTTTTGCCACTTTTTCAGTACCGTCAAGAAAGATTCCAGCAGTGTAAAGACATAATATCTCTGATCCTCATCTTCGGGTACGTCATACATCTTTATGGTCCTGGCGAGGTCTTGTATCCTTTGCGTGACGCTGCTAAAAGTTTGATAACTGGAGAGCTTTGTGCTGTAACAGGTAAAGAGTTCTGAAAGGGTGACCCTGCTTTGCCCTTCAAAAGCCGAGTCAGGCTGAAGACACTGCATCGATATCAAAGCGTCCAGTTCATCATAGATCTCTTCCAGTTCTGAGATATCCAGGTCTATGACGGCTGTATCTTCTGTATGGAGAGGTTTACGGGGCTGGAGAATCAGGTCATCGACTGAAACCGGTTTGGGTATGAGCTTACCGCGCTTTTTGTGGGGTTCTTCTCCAACAGGAAGCGGCTCTTGGTTAAGCAGCTTGATATTCTCCTCTTCAAGATGCTCATAATGCTTTTTGATCTCTTCAAACTCATGAAGTGTTTTGGATGTCTGATAGAGAATCTGAATCAGATCATTGCTTTTAAACGGTTTGGGCAAGAATTTGGTGATACCCATCTTCATCAGTTGAAGCAGATAGTCTGTATTGATATGTGCGGAGGTGAAGATAAAAGCCTGGTCGGGATTTTTTTTAAGAACTTCCTGAGCCATTTCCAACCCGTCCATATAGGGCATTTTGATATCTGAAATGATGATATCAAATGCTTGATCCTGCAGCCGGTTTAGGGCATCAAGCCCATTTGTTTCAACTACGATTTGGGTAAAGAAATGCTCTAAAAACGTTTTTATCTCATCACATATGATAGGATCATCTTCGACAAAAAGTACCGAAAAGGGGTGTGTCATTTCCAACACACTCTTCATATCAAACTTCATATCAATAGATTAGCCTGAAGCAAATTAAAAGAAGTTAAAAAGGTTAGTAGATAATGCCTTCGGCCAAAAGAGCTTTTTTGACCTTTTTTACCTGCTGGTTTTTACTCTGGCCGCACCATGCAGGAGCCAGCAGGGTATTATCCGTTATACCGGCGACAATACGCTGGATGATGATATGATCAGGCAACTTTTTTAAAGAGGTGACCAGCAGATCGATATAGGTCTCTTCTTCGATAGGGGTAAACTCCCCGCGGTTATACTCGTTAGCCAGGGCTGTTTTGGTGACGACATAAAGCGGATGAAACTTGATCGAATCGAGATCAAGCTTGAGACTCTCTTCAAAGGTTTGCATCATCATCTGGGGTGTCTCGCCGGGCAGTCCGTAGATCAGGTGGCCGCAAACTTTCAGTCCTGCGGCTTTGGTCTTTTGGATCCACTCTTTGACATTGGCACTGTCGTGTCCACGGTTGATTCGTTTGAGTGTTTCGTCAAAAATTGACTGGATACCGTATTCAACCCAGATCTCTTTGGTTTTGCCAAGTTCTGCCAGATAGTCAAGGGTATCCTGGGTAATACTGTCGCTGCGTGTACCGATACTTAAGCCCACGACATCATCAAAGGAGAGCGCCTTTTCATAAAGCGCTTTGAGCGTCTCAAAGGGGGCGTAGGTATTGGTAAAAGATTGAAAATAGACAAGGAACTTTTTTGCTCCGTACCGTTTTTTCATCTGTCTGCTGAGATTGGTAAACTGCAGTTCCAGCTGCTTAAGCTGTAATTCTAGATGGGGATTCTCTTTAGAGTCCAGATTGAGATAAAATTTTTTGGAGCGGTCCAGCGGCTGTGCTTTGCCAAGATTGGGACTAAAAGAGTCATTCTCGCAAAAGGTACAGCCACCGACGGCCGTCGTACCGTCTATATTGGGACAGGTAAAGCCGGAGATACTAATAGGTACCTTGTATACTTTAGTGCCGAATTTCTTTTGGCTGTAGCGTCCAAACGTCAAAATCTCTTTCAAAAATACTCCGAAAATCTCTATTATTGCGGTGACATTATAGCAGTGCACTTACTGCTGGGTTGTAAATAAAAAGGGTAACTGTTCTGCTTAAGTTTGATAAAAAATTCTTGGGTCAAGATTGTTAAAACAGAAAGGTAAAGCCCGAAAAAAGGGCTTTATACGATATATTCACCGGTAAAACATGCAGTACAGTAATCTTTGTCATCACTGGATACGCTTTTAAACAGGCCATCTACAGAGAGGTAGCCCAAAGAGTCTGCTTCGATGTAGTCACAGATCTCCTGGTTGCTCATCTTGGAGGCGATAAGCTTATCTTTATCCGGGGTGTCGACACCGTAAAAACATGGGTCTGTTGTCGGCGGAGAAGAGACTCTAAAGTGCACCTCTTTGGCCCCGGCATCTTTAAGCATCCGTACGATCTTGCGGCTTGTCGTCCCGCGAACGATAGAGTCGTCAACGATAACGACACGCTTGCCTTCGATCATCTTGCGGATAGGGCTTAGCTTCATCTTTACTTTAAGGTCACGGATCTCCTGAGTCGGCTCGATAAAGGTACGTCCCACATAGTGGTTACGCATAATGGCCATCTCAAACGGAATACCGCTTGCCTGGGAAAAACCGATAGCCGCCGGCACACCGCCGTCCGGGACAGGGATAACCATATCCGCTTCAGCTGGAGCCTCTTTAGCCAGGATCTCGCCCATGTTCTTACGAAGCTGGTAGACGTTTTGGGAGTAAACATTGGAGTCCGGACGGGCAAAATAGACATACTCGAAGATACACTTTTTGGGTGTCGGTTCCATGATCTGCATAGAAACAGGCTCTTGCCCTTTTTCAAAGACCAGCATCTCGCCCGGATTGACATCGCGCATAAATTCGGCACCGATAAGATCAAAAGCACAGGTTTCGCTGGCTACGATATAGCCGTTATCTTTTTTCGCCAGGCTCAGCGGTCTGAAACCGTGGCGGTCGCGGATGGCAAACATCTTTGAACGTGACTGGATGATAAGGGAAAAGGCACCTTCGATCTTTTTGACGGCATCGATGATACGGTCGATCAGTTTGTCCTCATCCGACTTGGCGATCAGGTGGATCAGGTTTTCCGTATCCATGAAGGTTTGAAAAATTGCACCTTTACTGATCAGCTTGTCACGGATCGACTGGGCGTTGGTGAGGTTACCGTTATGCACGATAGCGATCTCTCCCAGGTCATAGCGGGCATAGACAGGCTGAGCATCAAGGATTGAGTCGTCACCCGCCGTAGAGTAGCGTGTATGACCGACTGCCATATGTCCTTTAAGGGTATGAAGCTTTTGATCGTCAAAGACCTGGGTGACCAGACCGCGGTCTTTGATCGTATGCATCTTTTTACCGTCGCTGCTTGAGATACCTGCAGCTTCCTGGCCTCTGTGCTGAAGTGAAAAAAGTGAAAAATAGGCCAGTTTGGAGGCACCGGGTACGTTAAAAACACCGGCGACTGCACACTCTTCGTTCAGTTCTCTATTAAGCATTGTCCAATCCTAAACATTCTGTAATGGTATGCATACCGTTTTCCTGGTCTACAAGCCACTTGGCGGCACGGATAGAACCCTTGGCAAAAGTAGCGCGGTTCGTTGCCGTATGGTTGAGTTCAATGAACTCTCCGTCATTATAAAAACCGACTGTATGACGTCCGACGATATCACCGCCGCGCAGTGCCATGACAGAGATCTCATCTTTGGTACGCTCACCGATATTGCCGTCACGCCCCGATACACGTACATCATCCAGATTCAGATCGCGTGCCTGAGCTGCATGTTCAGCCAGTGTCAATGCGGTACCTGAAGGTGCATCTTTTTTATGTTTGTGATGCATCTCCACGATCTCGATATCGAAATCCTCCAACGCTTTTGAGGCTGTCGCTACCAGCTTGTTAAGCAGTGCTACACCCAGGGACATATTGGTCGCATAAAGGATCGGCATCTGCTGGGAAGCCTGTGCCATAAGGTTGAGCTGATGGGGGTTAAGACCGGTTGTACCGATAACAAGGGGTTTGGGGTTGCCGTCAAGGGCCGTCTCCAAAAGCTTTTCACAAGCATCCGGCAGGGAGAAGTCGATAACGACGTCGCACGCTTTTAAAAATGCACGCATATCATTTGTGATCAAAACAGAAGGATCTACGGAGAAGTCCAGATCTTTTCTAACATAAATTACCGATACACCCGCATTTTTATCAAGTCTGAGTGAATCAATGATCAGTTGCCCGACACGGCCCGTCGCACCGAAAACACCTACTTTTAATGTTGACATTACTGTATACCTTTTTCTTTCATTAGAGTTGTTACCACCCGGAAAAACGTCTTCCGGTTTTATAAAGGTAATTTTGCCATATTCTAACTAAAGATTTCCTAGTGTGAAACGATTATCCGTTTTTGATGTGATCCACGTAGCCGATCGCCTGGATACCTGCTACGGCACCGTCACCAGCTGCTGAGACCACCTGTTTGGGAGCACTCTCGCGCATATCGCCGGCTGCATAAAGGCCCGGTACAGAAGTCTCCATAGAGAGATTGACCTTCACTTCGCCCCACTCGGTCATATCACATAAAAAGGAGCCGTCTTCCTGCTGCAGTACCTGGTTGTTGATGTTGTTACCTACGAAAGTAAAGACACCCGGAACCGGAAGGTCGATAAGACCGTCAGGCGTATTGACTTTAAGACCTGTAACACCCATAGCATCACCATAGACCTCTTCTGGTGTCGAGTTAAGGATGAGTTCGATGTTCTCCGTGTTTTTGAGTCTTTCAACGGTGTTGGGTGCAGCACGGAAGCCGTCGCGTCTGTGGATAAGGTAGACTTTGCTACAGATTTTCGATAGATAAAAAGCCTCTTCGATAGCCGTATCGCCGCCTCCGATAACAGCAACCTCTTTACCTTTATAGAAAAAGCCGTCGCAGGTAGCACAGGTCGAGACCCCTTTACCGAAGAGCTCCTCTTCGCCTTTAAAACCGACACGCTTCGGTGTAGAACCGGTACAGGTAAGTACGGATAGGGCTTCCTGTTTAGAACCGTCTGCAAGATGGATCGTAAAATGGTCCGCTGTT
>JBFEYF010000130.1:0-6196 GCA_041562295.1 Sulfurimonadaceae bacterium | reverse complement strand
CTCTCTTTTTTACAACCCAGTTATGCCTCATTCTGCCATATTATCGATCCCAAAGATGTCCCCAAACGCAAACGTCTCAGTACATTAGAAGGACGTGTTATCTTTTTACATGCTATCGCCCATATCGAGTACAGTGCTATAGACCTCGCTTTGGATGCCGCGTACCGCTTTCGGGGGATGCCTCAAGAGTACTGTTTTGACTGGCTTGAGGTCGCTGACGATGAGATCCGCCATTTTAAGATGCTCACAGCTTTATTGGAGAAACTGGGCAGTTTTTACGGCGCATTGCCCGTACATGATGCTTTGTTCGAAGCTGGTGTCAATACAAACGGTTCTCTCATAGAACGGATGGCTGTCGTGCCGCGTTTTATGGAGGCAAACGGGCTTGATGCCAACCCCAAGTTGATAGCCAAACTCAAACCGTTTGAGTCTGAAGCTGTAGTAGCGGAGATGATCTCTGCTTTGGAACTTATCCTCAAAGAGGAGGTCGATCATGTACGCAAAGGTGACCGCTGGTTCGCTTATGCTTGTGAGAGTGAGGGAGTCGATAAATCTGTCTATTTTGAGATCATCAAAAAGTATTATCCCCGCACTTTCCCGCGTATGCACTCGATCAATGTCGATGCCAGAAAAGAGGCGGGATTTAGTTGCTCTGAGCTTAAGCAAATGGCCGATGTAGAGTGCTAATTTAAGAAGTTTAAACAACTTTTGGTGATATTTTCGATATTATCACGTTTACATTTTTATAGTAAAGCAATTTATACGATTATGAAGGAATACCCGTGAAGACATGGACACCGTCAAGCTGGAGAGGCTTACCGATCAAACAACAACCTAACTATCCTGACCAGGAACTGCTTAAAAAGGTTGAAGCTGAGCTGAGAAGCTATCCTCCATTAGTCTTTGCCGGAGAGGTCCGCGAGCTTAAGCGTCAGTTGGCGGAAGTCGTCCAAGGCAATGCCTTCTTGCTTCAGGGTGGTGATTGTGCCGAAAGTTTTAGCGAGTTTCATGCGGATAATATCCGTGACACCTTCAAAGTAATGCTTCAGATGGCGATCGTGATGACCTTTGCCGGTGGAAGACCGGTCGTCAAAGTGGGTCGTATGGCGGGTCAGTTTGCCAAGCCGCGCTCTTCCGATACGGAGATCATTGACGGTGTAGAGCTTGACTCTTACCGCGGAGATATCGTTAACGGCATCGAATTTACCAAAGAATCGCGTGTCCCGGATCCGGAACGATTGGTCCGTGCCTATCATCAGGCATCTGCGACACAAAACCTGTTGCGTGCTTTTGCCCAGGGCGGTTTTGCAGATCTTAAACGCGTACACCAGTGGAACCTTGACTTTGTCGCCAACTCGCCGTTAGGCGAACGCTATGAAGAGATCGCCAGCAAGATCAGTGACGGTATTGAGTTTATGGCGGCTATCGGTATCAACTCAAACAATACGCTTAAGCTGAGAAAAACAGATCTCTATACTTCACATGAAGCGCTTTTACTTAACTATGAAGAGGCCTTTACCCGTGTAGACAGTGAAACAGGTGACTGGTATGACACTTCTGCACATATGCTATGGATCGGGGACCGTACCCGTCAGCTTGACGGTGCCCATGTAGAGTTTATGCGCGGTATTCAAAACCCGATCGGTGTTAAAGCGGGCCCAAGTATGGATCCTGATGAACTGATCCGATTGATCGAAGCGGTCAACCCTTCAAATGAAGCAGGACGTCTTAACGTCATTGTACGTATGGGTGCGGATAAAGTGGGTGACCATCTTCCTGCGCTGATCCGTGCGGTAGAGCGTGAAGGTAAAAACATCCTGTGGTCGTGTGACCCGATGCACGGTAACACGATCAAGTCAAGCAACGGCTATAAGACACGTCCGGTAGATAATATTCTAAGCGAGATGAAGCAGTTCTTTGCTATTCATAAAGCTGAAGGTACCCATGCCGGCGGTGTTCACTTTGAGATGACCGGTAAGAACGTGACAGAGTGTCTGGGCGGTGCTCATCAGATCTCAGAAGAGGATCTAAGCTCCCGTTACCATACGCATTGTGATCCACGCCTTAATGCTGACCAGGCATTAGAGTTGGCATTCCTTATCGCCGACTCTCTTAAAGAGGCACGTTAACCTTCTATAACAGATGATAAGTTTGCCGATTCGGCAAGCTTACACGCTACACTTTTTTGATTCCCCTTAGTAAACTTGTAGATTACCCGAGATTGCACTTCACAAATATAGAGATGCGAGAGAAAAACTAGCTGTTTTATATATGGTGAGTATCCCCGCTGTCGGGGGAAGTAAGGGTTTGCCGTTTAGAGATTGGCTATGATGCGGTCAAGCTCTTCGGGGTTGTTTGACATCTTTCGGGCATCATCTTTGGTGATCTTCTTTTGTTGCAGGAATTTAACAAGCTCCTGAGTCTGTGTCGTCATCCCGGTGACGTTTTGATTGAGCTGCATCTGGGAGTAGAGCTGGTGGACCTTATCCTCACGAACCAGGTTAGCGATAGCGGGATTGGTAATGAGGATCTCCTGGGCTGCAACACGTCCTCCGCCGATTTTTGGAATCAGGGACTGGGAGATCGAAGCGACCAGGCCGGTAGAGAGCTGGGCGCGGATCTGCGGCTGTTCTTCCCCAGAGAAGACATCGATGATACGGTTGATCGTCTGCGGGGCAGATTTGGTATGCAGTGTCCCAAAGACCAGGTGGCCTGTTTCGGCAGCAGTCAGTGCAGCTTCAATCGTCTCACGGTCACGCATCTCCCCGATAAGAATGATGTCCGGATCTTCACGTAAAGCCGCTTTAAGTGCACGTGAAAAGGAGTTGGTATCAGCTCCCACTTCTCTGTGGGAGAAGAGGGCACGTTTGTTGATATGGACAAACTCTACGGGGTCTTCAACCGTCAGAATATGTTTGTTTTGTGTCTCATTGATCTCATTAAGCATAGCAGCCAGGGTTGTCGACTTACCGCTACCGGTAGGTCCTGTGACAAGAATAAGACCCTTTTCCCTTTTGATCAGCTCTTTGAAGATCGGCGGAGCATTGAGCTCATCTAGAGACGGGATCTTGGTCGGGATGATACGAAAGGCGGCGGCCATATCACCCAGTGTCTTGTAAAAGTTTCCACGAAACCGCCCGACATCAGGAATCTTGATAGCAAAGTCCAGTTCACTGGTCTCTTCAAACTCTTTTTTTTGCTTATCGCTTAGGAGCGAATAGCACATCTCCTGAATCGTATTACCGTCAAGTACCGGTAGTTTGATAGGGGTCAGACGTCCGTCGATACGGACTTGAGGTTCACTGCGGCTAACGAGATGCAGGTCAGATGCGTTATTGGCTACAACAGTTTTAAGAAGTTTTCGGATATCCAGTGTTTGACTCATGACAGAAATGTTCCTTTGTAAAGCGGTTCATCAAAACCGACAATAAGCTGTTCTTCATTATACTCAATAACGGGGCGTTTGATAAGCAGAGGCTCTTTTTGCATCCATGAGATCTTGGCAGCATCATCAAGCGTCTCTTGGGCAAGTCCCAGATCTTTATAGGTACGGCTCCGGTTATTGAAAAGTTTTTTCATCTCGCTCATCTGGGCCCATTGAGTGACTTTTTGGGGATCTAAAGGGGATTGTCTGAAATCAACAAAGGTAACCTCAATAGAGGCTTCTTTAAAGAACTTTAACGCTTTTTTGACACTGTCGCAGTTTTTGATACCGTAAACCGTGATCATAAAAGGTTACTCGATGATCTTTGGTACGACGAATAAGTGGTTTTCACTTCTTGGGGCGTGAGCCAGGATATCGTCTGCGATAGCTGTTTTGGACAGGGGTGTGTCTTCACGAAGCTGTGTAGGATTATCCGTCATGACAAACTTGGTGTCTTTGTCATCGGTTTCCAGTTCACTGAGGTTTTCTACAAAGGAGAGGATGCTTTGCAGCTGTTCGATCGTTTCACTGCGGCGGCTCTCATCGATTCTAATATGGGAAAGTTTCTCAAGTTTGGCAAGAAGGTCTTCATTTACATTCATAGGGCGGGGCTCCGAAAATCTTATTAAAAATTGATCTGATTATATCTAAAAGTGACTAAATCTAAAAGAGCTCAAAATCCCCTTCATCTTCCAGATTGGCCTCTTTTTTCTCAAAAATAGATTGAATCTGCAGACAGGAGCTAAGCAGTGAGGAGTCGAGGTAATGAATGTCGTTAGCCTCTTTTTTGATAAAGATATTATTGCGCCACTCCGTGATGTCATCCAAAAGGTGTAAAAACAGACGCGAAAACTTCTTCTGGTCATTGGGATCAAGCTCTGAAAGATTGAGTGTTTTTAGAAAGTCATTGAGATTTTTAAGCGCATAGGCAAAATGTTCAAATTCCATGAGTTGGTCAACTACTTCGACATAGCTGTCAAGGTCTGCACAGATCTGTATCAGATCATCCTGTTGGGCATCTCTTTCAAAAGCGATAGCCGATTTTTCGATACTCAGTTCTATATTCTCCAGGTCTTCGATCTTATCCATCAAAGAGATCGCCGTATTTTCCACATATTCAGAAGCGGTTGTCTTGTTGAAGTGGGTTTTTGAGAGGATGCGCTGCTCATAGTCGGTAATATCGAGTCTCTCAAGGTTCTCCTGGATCGGCTGCCCTTTTTTGAGGCGGAAGGAGAGTTGGTGGTGGGAGAGGATAAAGTCGGCCTGTTTGTAGTTTTTTAAAAGGGTATGCTGTATGACAAGGTCACTGATCCCTCCAAGCGGTGCAAGGGTCAAGAAGAGATAGTCATCATTCTCTTCGGCCGTCAGGGTTAGGGATGCATCGTTTTTTAGGGTTACCTGCCCATAGGCGTAGATCATCCGTATACACTCTTCCAAAGTCTCCACCGAAACCCGATACTCATTGAGGTAATAATCCCAAAGTTCAGCCAAAGAGTGCTTCGATTTGATCGTAAATTTTAGCGACCGTGAATAGACCTCCTGGGTAAAAGAGTTGACGGCATCTTCATTGGAAGGTTTCTCTTTACGAAAAGCCACGATCTCCAGATAGTTCTTGACACGTTGATGAAAAAGCTCGGACTCTATGGGCTTGGTGATATAATCTTCGGCTCCGTTGGCAAGGATCTCATTCTTGGATAACTCGTCATCCAGGGCACTTAACGCGATGATCATCACTTTTTTGTCAAAGCTTTTGATGACCTCTGTGGCAGTGATTCCGTCGATCCCGGGCATCATGATATCCATAAAGATGATATCAAAGTGCTGCTTTTTACACAGCTCTACGGCAGCTTCACCATCCTCGACCTGTTCTATCGTAAGACCTTCAAACTCCTCAAGCAAAAGCTCAAGTGTCATTCTGTTGTCCTGGTTGTCATCAACGATTAAAATATCCATTATGCATCATTTCCTTTGCCATTGTTTCGTCTGTTGTCAAAAATAAGCTCAAATCGTGTGCCCGGTTGCGGTATACGGTCTTTTAACTGATATTGTATCCCCAAATCATTGCAAAGCAGTTTAATAAAGTAAAGACCGATGCCGGTACCTTTGCCTTTGCGCTGGATCAGGTTCTCATCTTCCTGGGCATAAAGCTCAAACACACCCTCTTTGTCTTTGATACCGGGACCGTTGTCCTCGACTGCGATGACCGTCCTGCTCTCCTGCTCTTCAAGGATGATAACGATTTGGTTATCACCGTACTTGATCGCATTGGAGAGGATATTTGAAACGATCTGTTCCACTCTGTGCATGTCACTATTGATAAAGAGCTCTGTATCGGATTTTAAAGATACCTGGATACTGTTGGCCTCGATAAGAGAGTCATACTTTTTTAAGATCTCTTCAATCAGGGCACTTGCGTTGAACATGCTGTAGTCATAGTGCAGCTTCTGGGCATTAAGCTTGGATATTTCCAAAATCGTCATGATGTTATTAAGCATATCCGTGGCATTGCCAAGCACCGAGTCCAGCAGGTTGATCAGCTTTTGGGTCGGAGCCTTTGTTGGGTCCTGGAGTGCTTTTTTAATATATTTACTGAAGTTGATGATGGCATTAAGCGGCGTCTTAAGCTCATGAGTGAAGACAAGCAAAAAGGACTTTTGGGCCTCTTTGATCTTCTCCTGTTCCACTTTCTCCTGCTCTTTTGTGAAGATCTCGCGTTTAAGCATGACGATATCGGTGACATCATTGCGAATAGCCATATACTCTTTGATCTGG
>JBFEYF010000129.1:0-6251 GCA_041562295.1 Sulfurimonadaceae bacterium | reverse complement strand
GGCTGTGAAGATGGAGACGCTCTCTACGGATGCCAACGAAGTCAAAGGGGTTTTGGAAGTGATCTCCGATATCGCAGAGCAGACCAACCTTTTGGCACTTAATGCCGCCATCGAAGCAGCCCGTGCGGGTGAGCACGGACGGGGTTTTGCCGTCGTAGCGGATGAAGTGCGAAAACTTGCAGAGCGTACCCAAAAGTCGCTGACCGAGATCAATGCGACGATCAATGTTATCGTTCAGTCGATTATCGATGCCAGCGGACAGATCGGGGAGAACTCCAAGGAGATTCAGTCATTGGCAGATATCGCGACGGAAGTGGAAAACAAGATCAACAGTACTGTCGCTATAGTTGACGGTGCAGTCGAAGCGAGTAATAAAACAGTCAATGATTTTGAGAAGACCGGAGAGGATATCGGTCACATCGTCGGTGAAGTACTGCAGATCAATGAGATCTCATCGCATAATGCCCGAAGTGTCGAAGAGATCGCGGCAGCGGCAGAGCATCTGAACAACACGGTAGAGGAGCTTAATACCCAGCTGGAGCAGTTTAAAACCTAATACTCTTTGAGGGTTCGCTCAATATCGCGCTTTTGGCTCTTCTCTTTGAGGCTTTGGCGCTTGTCATGCAGCTTTTTACCCTTACCCAGGCCTATTTGTACCTTGACGAGGTTTTTGCTGTTAAAGTAGACGGAAAGCGCCAGAATACTCATACCGTCCTGATCGACTCTCTGCTTCAGCTTCGTCAGCTCTTTTTTATGCAAAAGCAGTTTTCGCGGACGGGTCTCCTCGTGGCCGTAATAGGCGTGTGTCGTATTGAGTACCGAGATATGGGATTCAAGTAAAAAGGCTTCCCCTTTGATGATACGTACGTAACTGTCTTTGATATTGATGCGTTTTTCACGGATCGCCTTGACTTCACTTCCCATCAGCTCGATACCCGCTTCAAACTTATCGGTGATCTCAAAGTCGAAAAAAGCTTTTTTGTTACGTGCTATGGTTTCACCCATGGGTATCCTTGATCGAAAAAAATGTACTGCCGCTACCGGAGAAGAAACGTCCCGGTGTCGCATAGGAGTCTAAATTGGGATAGAGATCGCATGCAGAGCGGTAGAGGTCATTTGCCGTATAGATATCCAGGCTTGTTAGCGCTTCGGCTGTCGTCATCTCTTTAAAGGACGCCTTGGATGTTTCGGAAATCGGGTCATAAAACTTCTTGCGGTAGTTTTTAAATACGGCAACGGTGTCACAGGCGATAGACTCAGGCGTAAAGGTCTCAAACTGCGGCAGCTGCTCTTCAAAAGGGGTGACGATCTCCCCGATTCCTTCGACATTGGCCGTATCATACTCATAGATGAAAAAAGGGATATCGGCACCGACTGAAGAACCGATATCTGCCAGTGTCTCACTGCTGTATCCCAAAGAGAGGTAGCGGTTGCACATCTTCATAAAGGTCGCGGCATCACTGCTGCCGCCGCCCAGTCCCGCAAAGGAGGGGATATGTTTATCAACGACGATCTTGTGGGTCTTGAAAAAATCCTCAAGCTCGGCACTGTAGCGGTGCTTTTGGAGTGCCATATAGGCTTTATAGATCGTGTTTTGTTCTGTCAGACAGTTGAAATCACCTTCTAGGGTGAAGCTTTGAAGTGCTGCATCAGAGGGAATAAAAGAGAGCGTATCATGCAGCTTGCGAAGCTTGACAAAACGTGAGATGATCTCGTGGTAATTGCCGCGGGATCCTGTCACCTTTAAAAAGATGTTGATTTTGGCGGGTGCGTTGTGGGTCATGAGTTTTTAGGTTTAAACTGGTTGAAAAATGCCTGCATCACTTTTTCGTCTACCTGGTTGGAGGCCTCGACGTTGGCATGTTCTACGGCAATTTTTAGCTCTTCCCTGAGAATTGAGATATGAGAAGGTGCGTCGATTCCAAGTTTAACGATACCTTTGTCGACAGAGATAACCTTGATACGGATATCTTCTCCAAGCAGTATCGATTCATCAATTTTTCGGGATAAAATTAACATAAAGGAACCTTGTTCAGTAAATACGCAACTTTGCCGTCTGTTATAGAAATAATAGCGAAATTATCTTTGCTTCGTATAATATATTTTCCATTTTCCCGAATCTCTAGGCTCTCCAAGGGAATTTTTTTCCCTAAATCGATATCCTCGCTGGGACCGGAATAGGAGTTGGGCAGGGCATCGATAAGGTCGACGGGGTTTAACGCCTTTTCATTCTCGTAAACGAATAGACCCTCATAGAGACGTTCGAGCATCGACAGGATACCCGATGTCCCCAGTTTCTCTGCGATCGCCTCGCCCAGGGAACGGATGTAGGTCCCTTCGCTCACAACCGCTTCAAACGTGACAAAAGGAAGGTTGTAGGTCACCAGTTTTACCTCATGGATGGTTGATGTTACTGTGGCCAAATGAACCTCTTCGCCGCTTCTGGCCAGATCATAGGCGCGTTTGCCGTCGACCTTCTTGGCACTGTATTTGGGAGGGGTATAGGTAAACTCCCCGACAAAGCTTTGCAGTGTCTCTTCTACGGCTTCCTGTGTGACTACCGGAGACTTTAGGTGGGTAACACTGCCTTCGATATCCAGGGTATCGCTTTGGGTCCCCAGCCAGAGTGTGGCACGGTAGGCTTTGGGTGTCTTTTTCAGATGGGAGAAAAGGCGGGTAAAGCGTCCGAACGCGACGATCAGAACCCCTTTGGCAAAAGGGTCAAGTGTCCCCGAAAACCCCCCTTTTTTGGCATTGTACTTACGTTTAAGACGTCCCAAAAATGCATTGGAGCCCAGCTGTGATGGTTTGTAACCGACAAAGATGCGGTCGATCTCTTCTCGTTTGGCCATCTAGATCTTTTCTACAAAGCTTGAGAGGATATCACGGTGGTTACCGCCGAAGTTGATGGAGAGTTTATACTGTTTGCCTACTTTACTCACGCCCGTGATACGGCCCATGCCGAAGATCTTATGCTTGCACAGATCCCCTTTTTTAAAAGAGGATGAGCTGTTGAGGTTGAGGGCACCCTCGACCAGACCCGCCTCGGCTAAAAAGGAGCTGCGTTTGGAGATTTCACGTTTACCGAAGTGAAAACGGCTTTTGGCATAGGAGATGACAAGCTTATCCTTGGCCCGCGTAAAGGCGACATAGCCCAGACGACGCTCCTCTTCGCTGTCGGCCCCGTCCCCGGTAAGCGGGAAGAAGCCGTCCTCCATACCGATGACAAAGACATGTTCAAACTCAAGCCCTTTGGAGGCGTGCACACTCATGATATAGATACTTTCACCCTCGATCTGGTCCTGATCGCTCTCCAGGGCCACTTCATTGAGGAAGTTGTCCAGGGTCGGTACCGGGGCATTTTTTATGTGGTGGTTGTACAGACCCTTGAATTCATCGATATTTCTCAGACGGTCGTTACCCTCGGGCATATTCTTGTAAAAATCGCGCAGATCGAAGTGCTCTTCCAGGACATCGATAAAGTCGTAGGGTTTTTCGTGCGCGATCTCTACCAGTGCGTGCAGAGAGTCGATAAAGGTTTTGACGGTCTTGGTGTTTTTCGCTTTGATCAGGGCCTCGAGCTCTTTGGTAGGTACCTTGAGCAGATACTCATATAAAGAGAGATTGGCCTGCAATGCTGCCGCATCGATCTTTTCCAGTGTCACTTTGCCCAGACCCCGCTTAGGCTTGTTGATGATACGCCGGATAGAGAAGTCATCCAGCGGGTTGGTCAAAGCCCTGAGATAGGAGATATAGTCCTTGATCTCCAGACGGTCGTAGAAGCGTTGTCCTCCGACCAGCTTGTAGGGGATCTTGGCACGGTTAAGGCCCTCTTCAAGGGCCCGGCTGAGTGCGTTGACCCGGTAGAGTACCGCGATCTCTTTGGCATCGACACCGCTGTGCAGCAGGTTCTTGATCCGCTTGGCGATCAGATCCGCCTCTTCGTTCTCGTCATAGGCTTCGATCGTATCGACCTTGTCGCCTTCACCTTTGGTACTGATCAGTTTTTTGCCCAGGCGTCCGCGGTTGTGTGCGATCAGGGCATTGGCCGCTTCCAGGATCTTTTTCGTAGAGCGGTAGTTGTTTTCGAGTTTGATCACCTTGGTGTTTTCAAAGTGCTTGTCAAAATCGAGGATATTGTGGACGTTGGCCCCGCGCCATCCGTAGATACTCTGGTCATCATCCCCCACGACACAGACGTTGTTATGGGCGGTCGCCAGTTTAAAAAGCAGCTGAAGCTGCAGTTCGTTGGTATCCTGGTACTCATCGATCATGATGTACTGGTACTTTTGGCTCACTTCCTGGGCAAGTGCAGGATTTTCGTCCAGGATCCTGTAGGTCAGCAGGATCAGGTCATCGAAATCGACCAGGTTGTTGTCTTTGAGATAGTTCTCATAGATTTCGTACAGCTTGGCGACCTGCTTCTCCTCCTGCAGTTCCGCCTGGCGTTGGGCCTGTTCGGTAGAGAGCAGGGAGTTTTTAAAGTGGGAGATCTCGTTACCGATAAGAGCAGGGGTAAGTTTGCACTCCTGGGCGCTTTCGGCATTGAGCTTTTTGATGATCCCTTTTTTGTCGTTGCTGTCGATAATGACGAAATTGGCTGCACGCCCCAGCTTGGTCATATGAAACTTTAAAAAGAGCAGACCGAATTTATGAAAGGTACACAGAAGCGGCGGGAAGCTTGTCGGCTTGATCAGTGAGAGGGCACGCTCCTGCATCTCTTTGGCCGCTTTATTGGTAAAGGTGAGGGTCAAGGTGTTTTCCGAAGGAATACCTACTTCATCCAAAAGATAGGCCAAACGGGTAGTGATCGTTTTGGTTTTACCGCTGCCGGCACCGGCCAGGATAAGCAGGGGTCCGTCAATCGTCTTTACCGCTTCTATTTGGGCATCGTTAAGTGTCGCAAGGGTATCGTGCATAAGCTCTGCTTTCTTTGTCTAAATTATATTAATTATAGCAAAAAATTTTAATATAGCTATAAAAGCTTTGATTTTTTTATAATCATTAGTTATAATTTTGTTTACTTTTTATTTTAATATGAATTTGATAGGACAATTATGCTTAAAGATTTTGCTAAGTTACAAACATTTATGACAGTGGTCAAGGAGAAGAGTTTTTCCCGTGCATCGGCTAAACTCGGTATCTCGCAGCCCGCTGTCACCCAACAGATCAAGTTTATCGAAGATTATCTTGACAGTAAGATCGTTGAGCGTAAGAAGAACGGGATCAAGCTGACCAAAGAGGGTGAGGATCTGTTTAGAATCGCAACACGCTTGGAAAAAGCGATCAGTTCTGCGGAGAAAGATCTGCTTAACATCATCAACAAAGAGTTCACTTTTGTACTGGGTGCCTCTTTTGTTATCGGTAACTATATTCTGCCTCCGTACCTGAGCCAGATCAAAGATAAGATCGGAAACGAAGTGCATATCCATGTTGAAGAGTCTGACCGTATCATCGAAGAGGTACTGGACAAGAAGGTGGATCTGGCGATGATCGAATCTCCGATCATGGAAGACGGCCTGATCTACAGAGAGTGGATCGAAGATGAACTGGTATTCTTCTCCAACCAGCCGATTCCTAAAACGCTAAAAGCCGAAGACCTGCAAAGCTTTTCATGGATCTGCCGCCAGGAGGGGAGCCATACCCGTAAGGTCGTCTCCGAGGTCTTTGACGAGATCGGCGTAGATTGTGCAGGGTTTGACGTCAAAGCTGTCGTAGGTAACTCTACAGCGGTCAGAGAGAGTGTCCTCAGAAGCGCTAAGACCGGTAAGCCTACGGTATCGGTCATGTCCCGCCACGTTATCGAAAACGATATCAAAGAGGGGATCCTTTTTGAAGGACGTATCAAAAACCATAAGATCCGCCGCAAGTTTTATATCGTATCGAGTAAAGAGCGTAAGTACGACGCCTTTATCGATAACGTGATCAACTTCCTTTTTACTATTAAATAATACGGAACCTGGGCGAAGCCCAGTTTCCTGCTCTAACGCTGAGTTCTCCTCGGCGGAGAGCCCGCGCCGCTAGCGGCTTTTCTTTTTTATTTCCGAATTTCTCATTTTACGCGCTACAATCCTAAAACCGAAATGATATTTTTTAGTAACAGGCGAAGGATAAACATGGCATCAACCGAAAAACATTGGGACACTATTTTTTCTACGGCTTTAGAGACACAGCTGGGATGGTACGAAAAGGATTTTGCCAAGACATTCGAACTGCTTGATGAGGTACCTTTAAAAGAGGGGAGTAGAGTC
>JBFEYF010000128.1:0-6281 GCA_041562295.1 Sulfurimonadaceae bacterium | reverse complement strand
CACTTTGAAGAAAGAGTAGAAAAAGAAGCGCTCTTATTACCAACTTTTGCCTTTGTTCAGCTCTTTAAATTTGCCCAAAGAGATGCGGCTGAGCTGGCCGTTCTTGTAAAGAAATCTGACGCGGCCTCTGTCAGAAAGATTATCTATTTCACCGTTGAGGGCCACTTTGACATAACCGTGTCCCAAAGAGATCAGCAGGTTGGCATTCTCATCCAAAGGAAAAGGGTCTGACGTTATCGTATCCATCTGTTCGTCGGTATCGATATTGACGACACCGATCCAAAGCGCCTCTTTAGGATAGAGTACAAAAGGGCGGTCTTCGGCTGCGATCTCATCCTTGACCTGCTCCTGGTCGAATGAGGCCACATGTGTCGTATCCTCTTTCTTGACCAAAGATTGGACGGCACTGTTTGTCGTATTGGCTTCCTCTTTTAAAGAGATGTTCTTTTTCGCTGCTTCGATTGCGGCGCTTGCTGTTTGCGTCTCGAAGTTCTCTGACTCGTTTTCGCTAGGGAAGGTAAAGAAAATAATAGCGATAAAAATAATGGAGGCCAAAGAGATGAACATCGGTTTATGGTTTTTCTCCGCATCGGGGACTTTGACAAAAAGAACACGGTTGTCGACATCCTGGCCGGTCTCTACGCGGTAGTCATGATAGCGTTCGCGAAGCTGTGCCAGGTCCATATGAAGGTTGTCTTCCATGATATTTAAAAAGCCGTTATACTGAATATGGCTGATATCGGCAAACCGTTCATCTAAAATTGCTTTAATAGAATGAATAGAGATATGGGTTTTTTCGTGGATCTCTTCCGCACCAATCTCTCGTAATCGTTCTAGCATATCACTCATTATCTCATCCTGTCGATTAAAATTGCTGTTGCCACACTGACATTGAGTGAATCAAAGTCGTGCGCCATACTGATACTGACCTTCTGGTCTAAACTCTTTTCCAGACGTTTGGAAAGACCTTCCCCTTCATTACCTACAAAAAGTACCCGTCTTTGCGCTATAGAACAGGTTCGGATATCTTCACCATCCATAGCAGCGCCATAGAGGGTAAAGCCGAACTGTTTAAGCAGGTTTGGCAGGTCATTCAGCTGTGGTGCATGAATGATAGGCAGATCAAAAAGGGCTCCGCTTGAACTGCGTGCCAGATTTTCGATCTGGACTTTTTTGACACCGGCGATAATAACGGCTTCGACCCCCAGTGCATAGCTGCTGCGGATGATAGCCCCCATATTGCCCATATCAGTCAGTCCCGCCAAGACGATGACGTTTTGCATCTCTTTGATCATGTTAATGGGAGAGAGTTCAAAAGAGCCCACTTCCGCCAAAAATCCCTGATGGTTTCCGCTTTTACAGAGGCTTTGTACAAACTCAGGCTTCGTCCGTTTGAGTTCAAACGGCGCCTTCATCAGTTTGTGATAAAGCTGTTTATCAACCTCTTTGGAGAGGTAAAGCGTCTCGATCATCTCAGGATGATGATCGACGAGGTAAAGCACTGTTTGTTTCCCATAAATTAACATGGCAAAGATTCTAGCTAAATAATTCTTATAATTATCTTCTAGAAAAAATTTTAATTTTCAACAAAAAGACACAATTAACAGTTTCTGATACAAGGACTGAAAGAGCTGGAGGCGGGAGCGGGAGAAAAACGGGGAATGAAAAATAACAGGCTGAACCTTTTTTAAAGCACTCTGGAGTGTGAAATAGGGTGAGTTGTCAGATCCCTTCCATCCGGCTTGCGCTGAAAGAGAGAAGTTCGCCGTCAACAATAGTAAAGCGTATTTCGATAGGACGGCAGCAGACTTCGCAATCTTCTATATATTCGGGCATCTCATCGTTTTCATCTAAAACCATGGAGATCTCCTGCCAGCAAAAGGGGCAGGTAAAAAACTTTTCGATCATTTTAATCTATACGATATAAGAGGCAAAGCCTCCTGATCTACGCTAACGCCAAGTTCCACTCGGCGAGGTGCCCACGCTGCCAGCACCTTTTTGAAACTGTTATGCTTCAAGGATTTTATACCACTCTTTGGCACTTTTGTCACCGAGCTGTGCAAGAAGTTTGGCCTTATCCTTGGTCGGAAGTTTCAGCTTTAGGATACCCTCTTCGTTGAGAGAAACGAGCTGCTGTTTTTCACCCGCTTCGATGACGACGATCCATTCGCCTTTGACCGTCTCATTTTTAAGTTCTTCGTAAAGGGAGAGTGCGCTACCCCGGCGTTTGGTCTCAAATTTTTTTGTCAACTCTTTGGCCAGGAAGATGCGGCGCTGCGGTACACTCTGTGCAAGCTCTTCCAAAAGCTTTTGCAGGCGGTGGGGTGACTCATAGATAACCGCTGTATAGCCTGAAAAGATCAGTTCGTTGAGTTTATCGCTTCGCTGTTTCCCTTTATGGGGCAAAAAGGCTCCGAAAAGGAACTCTGTCTTGATAAATCCGCTGGCGACAAAGGCAAGGATCGATGCGGAAGCTCCCGGCAGGATCTCATAGGGGAGGTCTTGCTCCAGGCAGTAGTCGACCAATACCTGCCCCGGATCCGAGATACCGGGCATACCTGCATCGCTGACATAGACTATGGCGTCATCAAAAAAATTCTTATCAATGGTGTCCAAAAAAGCTTTTTCATTATGGGAATGAATAGCGATCAGTTTCTGTTTGGGTCTTTCCAAAGCGTTTTTTTCACAAAGGAGGGTAAGAAGTTTACTGGTGACGCGGGTGTCTTCGCAGAGAATGGTTGTAGCATCCAAAAGAGCCCTGAGGCTTCTTTGGGATATGTCACTTAAGTTTCCAATCGGAGTGGGAACTAAAGTAAGCAAATTGTTATGAGCGGTTGAAACGCTTGTTGAATTTCTCTACACGTCCAGCAGCATCAACGATCTTCTCAGAACCTGTGAAGAACGGGTGACACTCATTACAGATCTCTAGGCGTAGAGTTTCAGTCAAACTTTTAGTTTCAAAGCTGTTACCACAGGCACAGCTAACCTTACATACTTTGGTTTCCGGGTGGATACCTTGTTTCATTTTAAATCCTTGGTTTGATATACGCGGTGAACGTATATCTGTATAGTTTTTTTATTTCCCGTACAGGTGCAGGAACCTCTACCAAAAAGATCTTTTTGATAAAAAGTTCGCAATTATATCTAAATGACGCTTTAATAACAAGTCACTGCGTGTGGGCGGTTTTTTAGGGCTTTGCAGCTTTAAGGGTACAATTGCTACACTGTAGAAAATTTTGTGTTTCTAAAGGACAGAGAATGGTCATAGGTCTTCCTAAAGAGATAAAAGCGGATGAAAACCGTGTCGCACTGACGCCTGACGGAGTCAAAAGCCTGGTCGCGTCGGGCCATAAGGTGATCGTCCAACAGGGTGCCGGAGAGGGAAGCGGTTTTGAAGACAGAGAGTATGCCGATGCCGGGGCACATTTGGAAGAGTCGATAGCATCTGTCTATGAGGCGGCGGATCTTATTGTCAAAGTCAAAGAGCCTATCGAAGCAGAATATGATCTGCTCAAAAAAAGTCAGATACTCTTTACCTATTTGCATCTTGCAGCGGACAGGAGACTGACCGAAGTGTTGATGCAAAGGAAGGTCACGGCCTTTGCGTACGAGACCCTGGAAGATCACGGCAAGCTTGTGTTGCTTGAGCCGATGAGTGAGGTGGCCGGGAAGATGGCGGCACTCAACGGGGCGCTACATCTGGCGGCGTATAACGGCGGAAGCGGGCGTCTTTTAGGCGGGGTCGTGGGGACGCAGAAGAATAATGTCCTTATCCTGGGCGGCGGTACTGTGGGAGCGGCTGCGGCGAAGGTGGCTGCGGCGATGGGTGCGAACGTGACGATACTCAATCGCGGTATGGAGCGTCTTCGTTATCTGGCAGGTATTATGCCTGAGAATGTGACGATGCGGGTCTCCAATGAAGCGGTGATCCGTTCACTTTTGCCTACGGCGGATCTGGTGATCGGTACGGTGCTTGTCCCCGGAGCCAAAGCACCCAAACTGGTCGATTATGAGATGCTCAAGACGATGCAAAAAGGGTCAGTCATCGTCGATGTCTCGATCGATCAGGGCGGCTGCATTGAGACTTCCCGCCCTACGACACACTCAAAGCCGACCTATGAGGTCGAGGGTGTCATACACTACTGCGTGGCCAATATGCCGGGAGCCTATCCCCGTACTTCGACATTGGCGTTGACATCGGTGACACTCTCCTATATCATGCAGCTTGCCAATGAGGGGGTGACCAAAGTCCTGGAAAGTTCCGGCCCGATGCGTACAGCACTCAATACTTTTGAGGGAAAAGTGACTAATAAAGCGGTCAAAGCCGCTTTTGGGTTACAGTAGCAGTTTGGAGGCTACCGCTATTGCGGCCGTTTCCGAACGAAGGACCATCGGTGTGTCCAGACGTCTGACGGGATGGGATGCAAGAAGCGCCTTCTCCTCGTCATTAAATCCCCCCTCAGGGCCTAATATGACGGTATCAAAAGTTTCATGATCCGAAAGAGGCCGGTCGCAAAAATCAAGTACCAGAGCCTGGGGGTTTTGGGCAATAAACTCCTGCAGAGACAGACCGCTCTCTATGGCCATCATATCAAAACGGCCCGACTGCTGCATAGAGTTGATCAGGATGCGTTCCAGTCGCTTGGTATCGACTTTGAACTGGTGCTGCGAACGTGCCGCATAGATAAAGGTGATCTTGGCGACACCCAGTTCCGAAAGGGAGGGGAGGACTTTCTCGACCGATTTGGGGTCGATGATACACCAGCCAAGATGCAGCGGTTTGACCTGTTGCTGGTGGCTCTTTTGGGTCTGCGTCAGTTCAAGTCGGGCATCTTTTTTACCGCATGCCGTGATCGTATAGAAATAGCTTTGGTCATCATCAGGCTTTCTTAGATGGACGGTGTCCCCTATGCCGTGGCGGCGTGCCTTGATCATATGTTTGAAGTTGTCCCCTTCCAGGGTGATCGTATCGCTGCCCGCCTCTTCGTGAAAAAGGTAGATCATACCATGGCCGCCGACTTGGCGATATAGACAACGACAAAGACCGTTAAAAGCTCAATCGCATAGATCCGTTTTGCATAGGCGATATAGTAGGCTTCGTCACTTTGCGGTGATACTTTCATCATCTTGTGGCGTCTGATCTCCAAATAAAGCAGCAGAAAAGTTTCGGCGATCATCAGGTTGTTGGCCAGGGTAAACTCCAGATGCTTGGCCGCCATCATCACGACACCGGTGAAAAAGGTCGATGCCAGAGCAAAACCGTAGATAGGCATCCAGATACGGATCGACTTTTTGTAGCGGCCAAAGTCCTGCTGGAACTGGGTATAGATATAAAAGAGGGTGATCGTCAGCACCAACAGTAAAACCGCATAGATATGATAGTCGATAGCTTCGCTATACATGCTTTCCACAAGAAGCCTTTATATTGAAGTGGTATAATAATGCCATTATAGCAATTTACTCCTTGTAGAACAGGGGTTGCAATCTGTAAAGAGGCCATAAATCCGTCAACTTTTCCCGATCAGCGGTAAAAAGGTAACGGAAGGCAAAGAAGATAAGAATTCAATAAAGATGGACAGTCAATGGTAGTAGAAATTTCCCAAGCCCTGGAGATGATCGAAGAAACGGTAACCCCGCTGACAAGTGAGATCGTTCCGATAGAGGAGTGTGTCGGTCGAATCTTGAATGAAGATATTACGGCGACCCAAAATCTCCCCGCTTTTGACAACTCGGCGATGGACGGGTATGCGGTACATCACAGCGATGCCGGAAAATCTTTTAACTGTGCGGCGACGATCTTTGCAGGAGACCGCGTGGATGAGCCTTTATTCGAAGGGGAGATCATCAAGATTATGACCGGAGCGCCGGTACCGCAAGGGTGTACGGCTATCGTTCCGGTAGAAGATGTATCGGTAGAGGGGCACAGTGTGACACTTCCTGCAACGATCAAAGAGGCAAGCCATATACGCCGAAAAGGCGAAGATATCGCCCTCGGAGAGACTCTTTTGCACAAGGGAGAGCGTATTGCGGCGTATCATGTCGCTTTGTTGGCCTCCCAGGGCCGAAGCCATGTCAAAGTCTATCGGCGTCCGAAAGTAGCCGTCTTTGCTACGGGGGAAGAGCTGAAGATGCATTTTGAACAGGTTCTGCCGCACCAGATCTATAACTCCAATGCCCCGACCTTTTTAGCCCGTGCCCGCGAATGGGGTGCTGAGGTGACCTTTGTCGGCAGTGCCAAAGATAACCTGGAAGATATCAAGCAGCATATCGAGGCCTCTTTG
>JBFEYF010000127.1:0-6324 GCA_041562295.1 Sulfurimonadaceae bacterium | reverse complement strand
TGATGACCAGAAACTGCATCTTGAAAAGTCTTCGGATATATTACCTTCGGTACACATTCCTTTCGGTGTGACTAATATTTGACCCAATTTAAAATTCTATAAAGTTTTTATTGATTAGTATAGGTGTGTTATAGAGACACTGCAAAAGGAAAACGATGAAGAAAATAGTAGTTGCAACAGTTCTTGGGCTTAGTGCTGTCTGGGCATACTCACCATACAGTACAGAAGGTGAGACACTTATTGGCGATCAGACACAGGTCAATACCGTGGTAAACAACCCTATAAGTACGGCTACAAACTTAAAGATAAGCAAGAAGAGTGGTAGTGTTGCAGGTGATGTAATCACTGCAGGTGATGTAAAGCTTTTCAATATCCCGGCAGCATATAAATTATCAGATGAATTGATATTAGTAGCGGGATTACCTATCGTCAATGTACCTGGCACCACAGGTCTGGGAGATGTTTCATTTGGTGTAAACTACCTTCAAGGTAAAGATGCATCAGATATGCAGGCAGCAGAAGCACGCTTGAAGATTGCAACAGGTTCGGAAACGGATAGTTTAGGTACAGGTGCACATTCACTTTTCCTCTCTTACACGTATAGTAAAGTCAAAGGAAAATACAACTACTTAGCTACGGGTTCGTATACATTAAACAGTCTGTTTAGTGCTGATGTCGGCTTTTGGACAGGTACTGTTTATGGGGATGTTATTAACTTGTCAGTAGGTGCCTCAAGAACATGTATATTGTCAGATAAAGTAATTACCACTGCGCGTGTAACATATATGAATGCGAAAGCGGATACATTTGACGGCGGTACGCATAACAATGCACAGACAAATATGGATATTTGGCTTGACTGGTCAAGTGATAAATTAATCGAAGGAACACCGGTCAAATGGGGGATTAAAATTCCATTACAAGCCTCAAGTGATAATGCGCTTTTAGATGGTGATAAAGTAACGCTATTTTACGTTAGTGCAGCAGGCTTTTTTGACAAAAAATAGTCCTCTTTAATATTACAAAGGTCACAATGACCTTTGTAACTAAATCTATTAATGCGTCATGATCTTTTCAAGATGCTCCAGGTCATTGACGACCAGCCAACTACCCCCGCTTTGTTCCACTTTGCTTCGCCACATCTCCATACGGTCCATATATTCTCTTGGGTCGACATTATCCGAATGCAGTTTGGTCACGTTAAGTGCAACGACTTTGAACCCTTTAAGCTGAAACGGGATATCTCTGACATACCCTTTTTTAAGTTCCTCTTTGAGGTCTGAGAAGATAAAGATCGTCTTGGATCCGTTGTTCTTTTCATTGAGATACTCAGTCGCTTGCAGTATCCCGCCGCTGATATCGGTATAGGGACTGGATTTGATGTTATTGACATAGGTATCGATACTCTCTTTAAAGAGACGTTTTTGCTGGTTGGCCTTGCTGGGGCGGTCATCGAGTGTCATCTTGGCGATGATATTTTTTTCGCTGAAGCTTCCCGTATTGATACTGGCCACGACGAAGGTGTCGTTGGCCTGGAGCTTGGCCAGGGTGTAGTTGATCACCTGCTGGGCTTTGTCAAGCTCCCTGGTATAGGTACCCGAGGTGTCTATGAGCATATAGACGCCCTTGGTGTGGTTGACAGGTTCGGAAGAACAGCCTGTAAGAAAGAGCAGTGCCGCAATAAGTGCGCTATAGAGGTTACGCTTCATCTTTTTTCTCCTTTTTGGATGGGTTTGGTGTATTGACTGCCGCATTTTTTAGAACCGGCATGATCTCTTGAAGGTATTTACCCCGAATAAGCGACTCGATCCACAGCGGCAGAAAGATAAGAAGGTCATAGATATTGACGGCCATAAGCCCCAGCCCCATCATAAAAGAGCCCAAGAATCGGAACAAAAAGGCCAGAAAATGAAGTAGGGCAACCGTCACAATGCCCAGTACCGTACGTGAAGAGTGGATAAAACTCTCCAGAGGAATCGCGATAAAGGTGAGTGCAAAAGGGAGGACAAAACCCATTCCCATCTGGGATGCGGTGGTGATCCAGGCCCCGGAGCTTACCGCATGTGCGCTATCCTTACTACTCAATACCGAAAGCAGGGCGGCATCATCCTGCGAGAGAAGTTCACGCATATAGGCTAAACCCGCTTCGATACTGGCTAATAAAAGCAAAAAGATAAAAGAGACGATTACCATGCGCACACGGATCTTGTCATTAAGCGCACCGATAACAGGGAAAAGCCGGGTGATACGCAGCGACTCCATCAGGAACAGCCCCATGGAGATCTCCACAAAGATGATGACCAAAGCGGCGATATCGGAGACCTTATAACCCATCATGTAGTTGCTTCCGCCGACCATCTCCTGCATCGGACGGGCGATCAGGTTGAAGTTGATCATGGCACCGCCGATAGCGATCATCAGAACAAAGCCCGCGATAAAAAACTGTGTCAAAGATGAAGAGGAGAGGCTTAAAAGCGCCTTGTCCTGGTTCTTGATCTGGGATTCATACTCATCCATATGGCGGTCGATACTTTTGGAACGGTCCAGGATACTTTTGACACTGCTGTCCACTTCCGCCAGACCCTTTTTGACACTGCGCCATTTGGGAGCCATCTTTTTGAGGATCTCATGACGCTCTTTGCTGCTTTGGCGGTACTGGGCCAAAGCTTTCTCCTGACCCTTGTTCAGGCCGCTTTTGATCCCGTTGAGAATATTGGCGACCATTGCGTCCCCGTTGGATTTGATGTTGACGATCGGTTCGACCGCAGCGACCCATCCCGGCGGTTCGGGCGGGATCTCGCCGCTTTTTTGATAATCCTCGTCGATAACCGTGACGGCATCGGAGACCTTATGCTGAAGTGCCGGATAACCGGAGAGATCTTTTTTGACCGAAGCCTCGATACGGTCAAACTCCCGTTCGATCATATGCTCCTTTGCTTCTCTGGCCTGGGAGAGCAGGACCTCTTTGTTGCGCTCTTTCATACGCTCCTTGGTCTGCAGTACAGAGCGCGAAGAGATGCGAAAGAGACGGTAAAAGAGCCTGCTAAACGAGAGTATCCCCTGATGGGCAGGAAAGCGCATCAGGTACAACAAAACCGATAATAGAATAAACCAGATAATCAAAGAGAGAGCCGGTGCGCCCTCAACAAACATAAGATAGGATAGATCCATGAAAGTCTCCTTTTCGAGATGAACTCATAGTCTATGTTCTTTTTAGTTAAACGAAGATAAATAAAAAAAGCAGTATCGGATTTTTTTTAGACATAAAGCCCAATTTTATGGCACTATTGCATAAATAATAGATCAGAAAAAGGAATATATTATGAGAATCTCTTTTGGTGCCTACAATATCAGAGCGCATGCACTTGATGAAAAACTTTCGGTACAGATCACTTCCGAGTTGGGAGAAGTGACCACAATTGAAGACGGCCGTTCAAGTGATTTTCCCAACGAGGTCTGCTATGCGATTCAAAACCCGTCCCAAAAAGTGGAAGCAAAGGGACTGAAAAAGTTTAAATTCGGAGATTACTCTTTTATTTTGGGTATCAACTATTCGGGTGAACTGGTGCTGTTTCACAGTGCGAAGCTTACTGTCGGTAAGAAGGTTATCGAAGGTAGGGATACCTTGACGTTGGCGTTTTTGAAAGAGCCTAAGGCGTAAATTTTATTTTATACTCCAAACACCACTCTTACATACACTTCTAAAGTGTATGTAAGAGTCTCATTCGGATCATCTTGTTCGGGCACTAAAGTTCAAATTTCAACCCCACATAGCCATAGCTGATCTGTTCCGTGATATCCAGGGCATCACCATCGGAAGTAGTCTTCGTTCCCCACAGAATAGATTTCAGCTTATAGGCAAACTCCATCTCTACTTTTTCTGTCACTTCATAGAAGAGGCCGAAGTTAAGGTTAACAGCAAAGCCGCTTCCCAATCCGCCGCCGCTGTATTGGCCAAGTCCAACGGCTATAAACGGGAAAAAGTTTTGATTTTCTCTCATAAAAGGGAGTACATAATCAAAATCGATACCGCTTACACTTTTATCGTGTGTTGTATTGCTTTCTGTACCTGTGATCTCTATCTTCGCGAAGGAGAGTTCGAGGCGAAAATAGTCATAGTTAAACCCCACTTTAAAGTCGGTGAGTGTGGCGTCAAAGCTGTAATCGTAAAGGTTATCATAGGTCGAACCCAAGAAGTAGTTATACTGTTCGTTATACGCCCACTCTTCATAGCCGCTTCCCGCACCTATGCCGATACCTGCATAGTTTGTGGGCTGGGCTGCCTGGGTCGTAAGCGTCAAAAACATAAGCAGGGAGAGGATACGTAACATAGGAACTCCTTTAAGAGAATCTTTTAGATTATAACGGAAAGTTATATGAAGGTGGGCTGGAAATTTTGCTGCAAGAGAGTAAACGAAAGATGCAGCCATCGTTTAAAAAAAAATAAATGTAACTTATGGTAATATTCGCGCGTTCCTTGCTCTTTTATCATTTAATTGAAGTAATCTATGACAAAAGAAAGGGCTTAAAACCAAAAGGAGATCTACCTAATGAAACAATACGAATTACTGTTTGTTGTTAAACCGACACTGACAGAAGAAGAAATTGCGGCTCAAATCGCAAATGTAAAAGCATCCATCGAAAAAGACGGCGGCGAGATCGTTGCTACTGATGACATGGGTATGAAAAAACTTGCTTATGAAGTATCTAAAGCTAACCGTGGTTACTACACTGTTTACTACTTCAACGCTGAGCCGGCTACTATCGCAGAGATTGAGCGTCTACTACGTATCAACGAAAACATCCTTAAATTCATGACTGTTAAATATGACAAGAAGAAAGAGGTAACTGCGTTTAACGAACTTGTTAAAAAAGTTGGTACTAAAAAAGCAGCTCCGGCTAAAGCAGCAGAAGCAGAAACAGCAGAAGCTTAATTCTTAAGGAAAAGATATGTTCAACAAAGTCATTTTAGTCGGAAACCTTACCAGAGATATCGAACTGCGTTATGCGAACAGCGGCACGGCATTGGCCAAGACTGCGATCGCAACGACACGCAAGTTTACATCTAACGGTGAGCGTAAAGAAGAAGTATGTTTTGTTGACATCACTTTTTTCGGACGGTCCGCTGAGATCGCCAACCAGTACTTAAGAAAAGGGAGCAAGTGTCTTGTAGAGGGTCGTCTGATGTTCGAACAGTGGACAGACCAGCAGGGACAAAAACGCTCCAAGCATTCGGTAACCGTTGAATCGATGCAGATGTTAGATAGCAAAGCTGAAGGCCAGGCACAGGCGGGCGGTTATAACGCACCGTCTCAAGATGCCAGCAGCGGCATGACGCCTAGTTTCGGGGGAAGCGAATCGTACCAGAACGAGTACGCGCAAGCACCTCAGGCACAGCAGCAACAGCCAAGTTACGGCCAGCAGCAGCCAAGCTACGGACAAAGCCAGCCTCAAGCCGGCTACAATGCGCCTCAGCAGCAACAGCAGCAGCCAAGCTATCAACCACAGCAAAGCATTCCAGAATATGACATCGACGAAGATGAAATTCCATTCTAGAAAATAGTAAAAGGATACTACCATGGCAGAAAAAAGAAAGTATAAAAAAAGATATTGCAAATATTGTGAAGCAAAAACTGACTTCATCGACTACAAAGACGTAGCATCATTCAAATTCTCTCTATCTGAGCGTTTTAAAATTATGCCTCGCCGTTTGACAGGTAACTGTAAGCGTCACCAGGAGATGGTAACAATCGCTATCAAACGTGCACGTCATACAGCACTTATCCCATACATCGTTGACCGTAAAAACGTTGTAGCTAACCCATTCGAAGGTCTATAATCCTTCCTGAAAAAGCGCCCAGCGCTTTTTCGCCTCTCTCCTACAGATCATCCCTTTTTTGAATCACCCTGTTATGTACCGGATCGTAGATCATACGAAAATCTGAGAGACGATACCTGTTATCATCCCCCAGTTGAAACCCGTCTGCGGTTGTCTCTGCATAGTAGTAGTTTATGCCGTTGAGTGTGACATGCTTCCCCTGTTTTAGCGGAGAGTTCAAAGCGACCAAAACAAAGACATGCTTAGGAACGAAGGCAAAGTAGTAACGGTACCCCAGACTGGCAAGCAGCGATCCGTAGAGGTTCGATTTGTCATCACAGTCACCGTAGTTTTGTCCGATTACCTGCAGCGGTTTCTTGGCAAGTATGGGATTGGTTTTGTAGGGAATAGCGGTGACAAAATCAAGAAGCTTTTGGCGCTGGCACACTTCATCATCCCTAGAACAGGGTGTGATGATCTTCTGGGCAATATCCCGCACTTCATCG
>JBFEYF010000126.1:0-6486 GCA_041562295.1 Sulfurimonadaceae bacterium | reverse complement strand
TACCGGATGATCCACAGATCCGAGCATACTCAGATCATTTTCTCCATCGCCCAAGGCGAGGGTGATACACTGCATCCCTTTTTTTGTCTCAAAATAGTGTGTGATCCTGGTGATCGCGGCTGCCTTATCCTGGCCCCGGGTGATAAGGTGATAAAACCGTCCCCCTTTGACGATCTGCAATCCATCCGATGCCGCCAGTTTTTCCAACGCTTCTAGCCCCTCCAAAGAGCCCAGTATAAAGGGCTCGGTGAATAGCCTGGCTTTGGCATCTTCGGCCTCCTCTTCTGACAACCCTGTCACTTCAGCTACCTCTTTGGCATCCATATCACCAAACCCCCTCATGGGAAACTGTGCCGCATAACGGTTAAAAGCGCTGCGGATCTCGTCATAACTTTTTCCCAACGGGATGATCCTATCCTCATCTTCTCCCGGGATGATGATACCGGCACCGTTTTCTACGATATAGGGATCACAAATGCCCAGCTTCTTTTGAAGTTTTTCTACTTCGGGGCGTGTCTTACTTGTAACGATAATCAAAGGTATATGATGCGATTTGATATAGTCAAGCATCTCACTGGCGGCACTGAAACTGTAGGTATGGTGATCCAATAAAGTCCCGTCAAGGTCGGTAAAAATAAGGGTCCGGTCCGCTCGCTGATCCATAGGCATTCAATCATTCTAGCATAAAACTTTTTTCTGCCCAACTTTTACCTGCCCGCTTTTCATACAAGAGGCCCAAATACCCTTGGATATAACTTCTTATTATAATAATCGGAAGTTTTGAAAAGCTGCCGCAAAGCTTTCTTTTATTGGGGCTAGACCAGCCCTTTGAGATAAGCCTGTCTTGTAGGTTCATCGAACTTTTCAATGGCGTAACGCAGCATCGTCCTTGGCATCGTTTTATAGCGGGGTTTTAAAAAAGCCGTTTCAATCTCCAATGCCTTATTGCCTACGGTACGCAAAGTCCACCCGACAGCTTTGTGGATCAGATCATGCCCGTCATGCAGCAGGATCTCACAAAGATCAAGACTTGTCTGGTATTCACCTGCTTTGATAAATGTGAAGGTACTGATAACCGCTATCCTTTTTTTCCACAGGTCCTTTGAGCGCGCCCATTCATACAGCATCGCAGGATCCTTATCCTGCAGATAGGCTCCGATGATATGGGGTGCCGTGACATCGACCAGGTCCCAGTTGTTGATCTGCTTAACATGCTCGACATAAAAACGGAAGATCGACTCCCTTTGTTGCACAAACTTTTTGTTCTGGTATTGGTAGACCAGTACCAAAAGCGCGAACATCCGGTGTTCATGATAGTGGGAGTATAAAAATGGCTCGACCTCAGCCAAAGAGAGCTGTGCAAAATATTTTTGCACCGTTTTTCTGATATCGGGAACCTTGATACCCAAAAAAAGGTCCCCCTCACCGTACTCACCGGGCCCCGTTTTAAAAAACCTTTGATAGTCGGGAATTTTTGTCGTATCGCAAAGAGCATAAAGATCGGCGGCGATATCTTCTCTCATAGAAGTACCAGTGTCGCCAGACCGAGAAAACTGAAAAATCCGACGATATCGGTAACCGTCGTCAAAAGTACCGAAGAGCCTACCGCAGGGTCGATCTCAGCCTTTTTTAAAAGGATCGGGATCATCGCACCGAAAAAACCGGCCGAAAAGAGGTTGATCACCATCGCCATAGCGATGACCACGCCCAGCAGCGCCATATCGAACCACGCCCATGCGATCAGTCCGATCGCCAGGGCAAAGAGCATCCCGTTCATAAGCGCCAGGTAGACCTCTTTTTTGATCGTCTTCTTGGCATCGTCGCCGCTGATATCCCCAAGCGCCATCTGACGCACCGTTACGGTCAGCGTCTGGGTGCCCGCGTTGCCGCCCATAGAAGCGACGATCGGCATCAAAATAGCCAAAGCGACAAGCGACTGCAGCGTCGCATCAAAGAGTCCGATGACAAAAGAGGCTGCGATCGCCGTCACAAGGTTGATGCCCAGCCAGACGGCACGGTTTTTCCCGATGGCAAAAAGGCTCTCCTCCTTTTCCGCCTCATCACTGACCCCAGCCAGGTTATACAGCTGTCCCGTCGCACGCTCTTCGATGATGTCGTAAATATCATCCGAGGTGATACGCCCCAGCAAAAGCCCTTTCTCGCTAACTACAGGTACCACGTTCATGTCATAGTTGGACGCGATCTCAACGACATTATGGATATCTTCAGTCGCGGTCACCGCGACACTGTTAACGCCCTCTTTGATGATGTCGCGGTAATACTCCTTGGCACCCAGAAGGATCAGGTCCTCCAAAGCGATGGATCCCAGATACTTCCCGCGTCGAGTAATGACGTAGACCTGGTAGACACTGTCGATCTCTTTGGCCGCTTTAAGCTGCTTTAGACGTCGGATAGAGTCCCCCACCTGCTCATCGACAAAGGCCGTGAAAAGCTCGGTCTGCATGTAGGAGCCCGCCTCATACTCCCCGTAGGAGATCAGCGTCTGCAGTGTCTTTCGGTCTTCATCGGGAAGGCTTTGAAGGATCTCTTCGGCGATATCCTCATCAACCTCTTCGATGTTTCGTATCAGTTCCGCCGCATCGTCGGTATCAAGCACGTGCGTCAGTTCGGCGATCTCATCCGGCGTAAAGTGCTCGACCACCTCCTCATGACAATGTTTGGGCAGCTCAATCACAACAAGCGCTTTAAGCTCCTCGGGTAGCTGCGTCAGCTGCTGAAGGTAGAGCTCTTCATCTTCCTGCCGGATCTGCAGCAGCAGTTCGGTAATATCGTAGGGGTGGATATTGGAATCGGATCCCTCTATATACCCCTGTACACTTCTTTTGAGTTCATCGATCAGCTCTTGAGGCGGATTCCCCATAGATGCTCCTTAAAATAATGATGGTTGTGCTTTTGTTACGGTTTTAAACCGTATATAGAGCCGGTACTCCATAATAATCGAGACCATTCCCAAAGATGCCAGAATAACCAAGGTCATCTTCAAACCGGCATCCAATGCGTCCAATACGATCGCGCTCCCCGCTCCCAAAATAATAGCAGAGGAAACGATAAAGGAACGTAACATCAGGTACTCTTTGAGGTCAATCCTGTGCTGCATAAAGGCGATTGTGTGGATTCGCGCCACTTCGAAGGTAACCGCCTGCAGTGTAAAGACCGTCAGAATCGCATAGGTAAACAGTACCAGGTCATATCCCGACAGCAGATACGACCCCATCTGCACCAGGTCCAAAAAAATGACAAACAGATAGATACGGTGCAGTTTGACCCTTTTAAAAAGCGGCTGTATCAGCCCGTCCGACGCACCGGCAAGCATATAGACGCTTATCATGTAGACCGGAAGGTAAAGCCCTTCCAGCTTCGTCACAAATGGCATCAGTGTCCAGTCGATATAGACCACCATAAAAAGTACGGCCGCCTGCAGTTTTACCAGGCCGTCATCCCTGACTCGGTTATAAAGTATCCTGTAGTGTTTGAGCGACATCTTTGATCTCCATGAAAAAGGCGTCCGTACCGTCACGGTAAAAACCCTCCAAGCGTCTGGCGATCCGAAAGCCCGCCTTCTCATACAAGGCCATCGCGCGGAGGTTGTCGCAGCGCACCTCCAAGACGGTATGGGTCAATCCTTCTTGCTGCAGCTGCGTAAGCAGGCTCTTTAATAGCATACGGGCGACCCCACCACGGCGATGAGACTTCGCAACACCCAGCGAGTAGAGTTTGACCCGCCTGCGCCCAACCAGCGCCAACGCATAACCGACGATCTCGCCCGAAGAGTCTTCCGCCACAAGCAGCAGGTTACGCCTGATATGGTAATAAAACGATTTTTTAGAGAGCGGATAGTTCGCCTCGTCAAAAAGATCGCGTTCCAAAACATAGAGTGCATTGGCATCTCCTGTAACGGCCCTGCGGATACTCATTTTTGATAAATGGTATATTTGGGCACAAGCTTATAGGGACGGTAGGACATCTTCACCTTTCGCAGGTTCTCAAATCCCATGTCGTCCCCGACGTTGATATAACGGATACCGTAGTGCTCTTTGAGCATCTTCGAAAACTCCCGGAAGATAAACTGGGCGCACCCCATAATCTCGAAATCGGTCTTTTCGATGATGACACTTGCCGTATCCTCGTTGATACGCTCCCCGGCGGTAAACCCTTTAAGTTCGCCGTTGATATAGATAACCAGACCCACAAGGTTCAGCGCATCATAGGCAGTGAGCATCCGCTTGACCGCGTAGCGCTCCTGATGGATCCCCTCCAAAAAGAGCTCCCCCTCCTCTTTGGGCATGTAGCGCAGACGGTCCGCCACCCATTTGTTAAAAAGGGCCAGGATCTCTTCGTGGTGTTTGGCCGTGTCCAGAACCTCGATACGGTGGTCAGGGTAGGATTTGACAAACTTATTGATCTCGGTACGCTTGGTATGGTAACTGTTGCCTCTAAGCTCGATCAGACGGTCCGCTTCATAGACGTAATCGACCAGTTTTTTCTCCACCAGATAGTGTTCCAGCATCTCAAACATGCTCTCCGCCTCATCCGCATCCTGGATAAACTCCTCAATCATCGAACTTTGCACATAGTCGATACGCGCATAGTAAGGCGAACTGTTATTGGCATTCATGATCTCAAAACAACTTATCATGGCAGCCGTGATATCCTTTTTCTTTCCCAAGGGTGGCAAAAGCATCGTCAACTCGCCCCCGGTCATAACGAAAAGACAAAAACAGCGGTTGATGACCGCGTAAAATCCGCTGCTGTTGGCAAGCCAGATATAGTTTGCCGCAAAGGTGTAGTCGCTAATCGCGACCTCCAGTTTAGTCAAGTAGCTCTCCAGGACCGCTTTGGTCTCCATGGTGAAGGGCTTTAAGAGGTGGTTGCCGACAGTCAGATCTGCCATATTTTTTCCTTGCATTCGTAAATGTGCGGCGCAACTATACTCCTTTTTTTCAATTTTGCGTCAACGATTTAAAAACACCCTTTTTACGGTACTTCCAACATCATTATAAGACTTAAAAACGCTCCCTTTGCACATAGATTTTTTTAAATTTTTTATATAGCGATGCAGGAAGGGAGAAAAAGTTGTATAGTGTCACCCAAAATTCAAGATTACGGGTGAATTATGCACGATACAATACTGACGCAACAGCAGCAGGAAGAGGCGATCAGAACCTTTGAAGAGAACCTCGCACTGGAACCTTTTCAGGCCGAACTTATCAAGCTGCAGCAGCATATCGAACGCCACAAACTGAAACTGATCATCCTCTTTGAGGGACGTGACGCGGCGGGCAAAGGGAGCGTCATCGGCAGTGTCAGCCGCTACATGAATCCTAAGCACTACCGCATCGTAGCTTTAGGTGCTCCGACACAGGAAGAGCGTTCCCAATGGTATTTTCAGCGCTATATCAAACATTTTCCCCACGGCGGCGAACTGATCCTCTTTGACCGCAGCTGGTACAACCGTGCGATGGTCGAGCCGGTCTTCGGTTTTTGCACCCAGGCCGAGCATGAAACCTTTATGAAACATGTCGTACCCTTTGAGGAGTCTCTGGTGGACCACGGGACCGTTTTGATCAAACTCTACTTCAGCGTCGGCAAGACCAAACAGGCGCTGCGCTTTGAACAGCGGCGGCTAGACCCCCTTAGACAGTGGAAGCTGAGCGAAATCGATCTGCAGGCGCAAAGCATGTGGAGCCAGTTTACCCAGACGAAGTACGAGATGCTCAGACAGACCAACCATGACAAAGCTCCCTGGCATATCATACGCTCCAACGACAAGCATAAGGCGCGTCTTGAGACGATGAAGCTGATCTTGCGCTCCGTCGAGTATGACGGAAAGTCGCGCAACCTGATCTATGATGCCGACACTGAGACCGTCTTTACGGCCAAAGAAGAGCTTGCACTGATGGATCGCAGAAGCTGATACTTCGGGTGATGCGCTACCTATTTGATAAAATAGCGCTACGACTTATCAAAGGAAGACTATGGAGCTCAAAACTCATTTAAAGATCGACACCTCGCTTAACGGAAAGATCATCGCACTCAGCGAAGGATACGCCCAAGTAGAACTGACAACCCTTGACCTTATGGCTGCAGATGCACAAGGACTGGTCCACGGCGGTTTTATCTTCGGTGCGGCAGATTATGCGGCTATGGCCGCTGTCAACGACCCGTACGTCGTCTTGGCTAAAAGCAGCACCAAATTTATCGCACCGGTCAAAGTAGGAGAAAAAGTCATTTTAGAAGGGAAGATCACCGAACAAAACAGTAATAAAGCCACTGTAACAGTATCGGCTACCGTACATGATAAAGAAGTATTTATGGGAGAATTTCTAACGGCTGTTTTAAAACAGCATGTATTGACACTCTAACTGTTTCAAAAGTCTGGAATAACTATCTACACGAAGAAAAAAAGTTTTTGGTGGAGGTGTGCGGCTTCAAACATCAGTCTCAAGTACTGTATTTTAGGGCTTT
>JBFEYF010000125.1:0-6565 GCA_041562295.1 Sulfurimonadaceae bacterium | reverse complement strand
TACAGGTGCCGTACCTTTGTCTGTCATACTGATTGTACGTGCGGCTGCTTTAGAAAGATCGATAATACGGTTTTTCATAAAAGGACCGCGGTCATTGATACGAACCGTCACCTGTTTTCGGTTATCCAGGTTAGTCACCCGTACTATGGTATGCATCGGCAGCGTCTTATGGGCTGCAGTAAAAGCATACATATCATAGATCTCACCGTTTGAGGTCTTCTTGCCGTTAAAGTCGGGACCGTACCAACTGGCCATACCTTTATACTCTGTACCGATCTCCACAACAGAGGGGTAGTATCGTTTTCCGTTTACCGTATACGAACGCATCGTAGGGTGCTTGCTTGAAGCATCCGGCAGTTCATCACTTATATTATCCGTTGGCTGTTTTCCGGTCTTGATACCTTCATCATCGAGTTTTACTTTCTTACTTTTATCTGCAAAAGCTGGGTTAAAACTGTTAAGCTGATGACGGTTATCATGTTTTTGAAAATAGGCTTTTCTTTGGATTCGGTGACTACAACCACTGCTCACGGCGATGACTATTGCTGCTATGAGTAGATGTTTAATCCAATACAATCAATCTCTCTCCCACATGAATATTGTTAGAGGTCAAACTGTTCAATTGACGTAAACGATTCAGTGAGAGGCGAAATTTTCTCGCAATTGAGCTTAATGTATCCCCTTGTCGAACCATGTACGAATTCGAAGCGTAACCACTTTTCTTATCTATCGGAATAATAAGCTTTTGCTTTAATGAAAGAAAATTGCTTTTAAGTTTATTGAAGTCTTTGATCACTTTATACGGGATGCGATACTTACGCCCGATGGTGGCAAGGCTTTCACCCGATTTTACCGTATGTACCAAATAGATTTTGTTCAGATCCTGCGGTTTGTAATCACTTTTAAAAGCTGCCAATTTAATGTAGGGAATATAGATCTCATATCCGGACTTGTTCGGCGGGATAAAATCATATTTCAGATGGCGATTGAGTTTTTCAAGTTCTTTAGGATCCATCTGAAGCATCTTGGCAACACGTGACAGACGCTCACCGCTAGGCAGTTTAACCGTGGCCAAAGAGTAGGCGTTCCCGCGGTTCATAAGATAGTCAAACTCTGTTTTTAGCATAAAGTCCTCATCCTGGGACATCAATGCCAATGCTACAATTTTACGGATATAGCGGCGGCTTTCACGGGGAAGATACTTCTTCTTGGCATTAAGCAATACTTTCAGGTCATCTGTACCGGCACGTTTGATAGCTTTTTTAACCCGCCCCATACCGCAGTTATACGATAACGCGGCAAGATACCATTTCCCAAACTTTCGTTCAGCCTGCTTCAGATATTTAATAGCCGCCTTGGTAGACTTGATCAAGTCACGGCGCTCATCCACATAGTTATTGATCTTCAAACCGAATATTTTAGCTGTAAAAGGCATAAACTGCCACATACCCGAGGCTCTTTTTCTGGAATAAGCCCGAGTTTTGAAGTTGGATTCCGCCATAGCAAGGTAGAGAATCGATTGCGGGACATCGGCACGTGTGATAAGTTCTTTGACTGCGGGGATAAAGATATAGGCATCTTCCATCGCCCGAAAGAAGTGCGCTTTTTTATAGCGCTTTTTATAGTGCTGTTCTATCTGGATAAGTTTGCGGTCATTGATGAATGTAGGATCAATATCCAGACTTTCCAAGACCTTCATCTGCTGATTTATATTGGTATCAAACTGCAGTGCCGCTTCTAAAGAACCGATCAGGACTAGTAAAGGTAGTAGGAACTTAAACAAACACACTCCTTTTTGTTGTCTGCACTTTCAAATTAACTCACCATTTTACCGAAAATAACTGACAATTTGTTAAAAAGTTGTTAAGCCAACTTTGTTCCAAAGAGCTTTAAGGCGTTTTCTGAAGTCAAATTTTTGATCTCACTTTCACTTTTGTCCAGTAACTGAGCCATCTTTTGCGCCACTAAAGTCGTATACAAAGGTTCATTGCGTTCCCCGCGATGAGGATGTGGTGTCAGGTAAGGACCGTCTGTTTCGATAAGCAGCTTCTCTAAAGGGATTTTGGGTAAAACCTCGACCAGTTTACGTGCATTTTTAAAAGTCAAAACTCCGCCGATGCCGAAATAAAAACCTTGATCTGCAAGAGAGAGTAACTGGTGATCGGCATTATAGCAGTGAAGAACTCCGCCTACAGTTTCAGCGCCCTCCTCCATCAGAATCTCTTTGGCATCACTGCTGGCATCGCGAATATGTACAATCAAAGGTTTATCAAGTTTTTTTGCCAAGGCGATCTGTGCTTTAAAAACAGTTTTTTGTTCTGCCTTCTCTTTATCAATCGCCGCTTCTCCTTCGGGCAGGCGGAAATAATCCAACCCGCACTCTCCTACCGCAATACAGTTGGGATCATCTGAAAACTGTAAAAGATAAGATTCGTCATAATCTTTCATATCATAAGGGTGTACCCCGATAGCGAAAAAGACATCCTCATATGCGGCAGAAAGTTCCTGGGCACGTTTAAGGTTTTTGGGGTCAGCTCCGGGGATGATAAAACGGTTGACACCCGCTTGCCTCGCCCTATCTAAAACCTCTTCAATGTCATCCTTATAACGTTCATCATCCAGGTGAATATGGGTATCTATTAACATCTCATTTATCCTCTTTAGGAACTATGTGAGTATTACAGCTTAGGCACTCTTTGGCGTTGAGTTTGCCCCGCTCTTTTTTAATTTTTAAAATATGACGTACCATAAAGGCAAATAGGCCCAGAGAAGCCAACAAAGAGCCTGTACCCATAGCCCAATCACCGGCCATGAGTAGATTGATACCAAAAATAGCTAATATTACAGAAATTATCAAACACATAACGCAAGCTTATCAGGCAGACCTTAATTTAACCGCAAACTGTTTAGCTTCGTCGGTCACTTTATCTCCACTGATCATACGGGCGATCTCTTCTATGCGTTCCTCGTCATTAAGAGGTTTGACACAGCTTTGCATCGCATCTTTATAGACCAGAAAATGTTGTGCCGCCTGCGATGTCAGCTGCGGCTGATGCGATATGGCAAAGATCTGATAGTTCTTGGCCAGCCGGGTTAATACCTTGGCGACACTCATCGACTCTTCACCGCTTAGGTTGGCATCTATCTCATCCAGTATCAAAATCCCCTCTTCGGATCGACTCAAATCACTTTTAACGGCCAATACCGCCAATCTCAGACGGTTAAACTCCCCTGATGAGACCTGATTTAAAGCAGTATCTCCCAGTCTGATCTCGACACTGTCTACACCGCTGCTGTTCATCGAGACAAATCCCAATGAGAAACTCACATCTCTTAGATACAACGCCTGGGCATACCGGTTGAGATCCTCTTGGAGAGCATGCATTACCCCGATACGTTCAACATGTAAAGCGTCTGCCTCTTCGATCAATGATGCCTGAAGGGCTTCATACTCATTTTCTAAGGCCTCTTTTTGCACATCGAAGTTCTCATAACGTTCCAGCTCTTGTGCCTTTTTTTCACGGTATGCTAAAGCTTCCTCGATCGAGCCGTAACGCCGTTTCAGTTCCGTTATCGATTCGATACGATCCAAGACCGATTCAATGTCAATCTCTTCTAACTCTTCCATCATATCATTGGCCGAGTCAAAATGGGCTCTGAGTTCATTCATCGCCTCATCAAAGAAACTGCTGTCGATATCCAGATTGCTTAATGCTTCGTTTACCTTATGTTCTGATTCAAAAATCATCATCGCAGACTGGATAGACTCTTCTATCTTCTCTTTTTTGGTCAGTTTTTTCTTAACGGCATCCAGCTCTTCATCTTCCCCGACAACCGGGGCTATCGCATCGATCTTATCCAGTTCAAATTGTGCAAATTCGCGAAGTTCAATAAGACGTTTCTCTTCATCTAAAAGTGTATCGAGCTCTTTTTTGATACTCTGTGCACGGTTGAAGTTTTGGGCAAAACTTTGAGACCGTTTTTCATGGGATGCATTGCTAAGCGAGACCCTTTTATCGACCATCTCAAGCAGCGTCTTTTGATCGAAATCTGAAAAATCTTTATGACTCAGATGCCGTATAAAGTTTGCGGAGACTTCGGAAAGCATCTTCCGGGGGATACTTTGATTGTTGACAAAAAAACGGGTATTGCCCTTTTTAAGCTGTTTGAATGTCGTATACTCATCCGATTCGATACCGTACTCTTCCAGATCGATACTTTTATTGATCTCTACTTCGGAAAGCGAAGCATCGCACTCTCCCTGTCCCAATGTCGCAAGCAGTGCTTTAAGCAGAATAGACTTACCGCTACCGCTTGGACCCGTAAACACGACAAGGCCCGGTTCAAAATTGAGCTTTGCTTCTTCAAACGAGAGATACTCTTTAACAAAAAAGTGGTTAATCACTATTCACCCCAGTTCAGTTTTTCCTTGAGCACATCAAAGTAGTGGTGCTCAACTTTATGTATAAGTTTAGCAGTATGAGAAGAGACTTTCACTTTTATGACATCTTCACTATTAAATTCATACTTTTCCTGCCCGTCTATAGAGATAACCGCCTGTTCGTCATGTGTCTTGAGAGAGATCTCAAGGTGTCCTGGCAACACAACCGGGCGTTGGGTCAGTGAGTGGGGGCAGATCGGCGTCATGATAAAAGCCTGGGTCATCGGGTAAAGTACCGGTCCTCCGGAAGAGAGATTATAGGCAGTTGATCCTGTCGGTGTACACATAATCAAGCCGTCACCGAAATAGGTGTTAAAAAGCTTGCCTTCGACATAAGCATCCAGATGGATCATCTTTGAGATAGAGGGACGCGTGATGACGATATCATTAAAGGCTATCAATTTCTGGGTCCCTTTTTTGGTTGTCATTTCCGCTTCAAGCATCAGACGCTTGTCGACACGGTACTCTCCCTTTACCAAAAGCTTAATAAAATCTTCGCACTCTTCGGGGTCAATATCGGCTAAAAACCCAAGTTTTCCCGCATGTACCCCCAACACCGGAAGGTCCACATGGTGTGAGCGCCGTACTGCCGAAAGCAGTGTTCCGTCACCGCCTAAGGTTACCAGAATATCGCACTCCTGACAGAGCCACTCAAAATCCTGTCCGTACAGATCAATCATCGCGGCACTGATACTGTCAAGCATCACTTCGACACCGTGAGATTCAAAAGCCTGCTTGACTCTGTAAAAAAGCTCTTTAAGTTCTGGCGATGAGGGCCGAAGAATAACTCCGACTTTTTTAATATTAGGTATCAACTCATTTTTCATAAGTGAATTATAGCATTAATGTACTATCATTACAGGCATAGATTACTAAAGGTATTACATGCATATCAAAGCGCAGCCTATGGGTCCGTACCAGACTAACTGCTATATCATCACAGTGGATGGCAAAGACTTTATCATCGATCCCGGCGTCGGGGCAACCGAATGGGTCAAAGCCAATGTCACCAACCCCGTAGCTATACTCAATACTCACGGTCACTTTGATCACGTCTGGTCCAATCAGGAACTCAAAGAGGCATTAAAAATTCCTATCTACTGTCCGGAAGGGGATGCCCAGTTTTTATCAGATGATCTTTTTTCGCAAGGGACACCGCCATCTCATGCAGATGTCTTGGTCAAAGGGGAAGAAGGGGTTAAGAGAGTTACGATCGAAGGTGTTGAGATAGAGTTTATGCACTTCCCGGGACATACACCAGGAAACAGTATGATCCGCTTTAACGATCACATCTTTAGCGGGGATTTTATCTTTCAAAACTCTATCGGGCGTTATGACTTTCCGCTGTCTGATCCGCAAAAGATGAAAGCCTCTTTGGAACGTTTCTTAAAACTAGATTTTGATGCGATACTCTATCCGGGGCATGGCCCCCAGACAACTATCAAAGCGGAGCAGAAAAACACACCGTTTTGGCTGCAACACTTTTAGATCTGATCCAGTGCCTGAGAAAGATCTGCAATCAGGTCTTTGGCATCTTCCAAACCGATACTAAGACGTATCAACTCCGGCGGCACACCGACACTGTTAAGCTCTTCTACCGGGATCTGCTGATGCGTGGTAGAAGCAGGATGGGTGATAATAGACTTAGAATCTCCGATATTAACAACGATTGAGAAGATCTCTGTACTATCCATCATCTTTTTGGCTTTATCAAAGCTTTCTACCTCAAAGTTCAGCAACCCGCTTGACATACCCTCTTTGAAATAGTTTTGGGCTTTGGCATGTTTGGGATCGCTCTGTAAACCAGGATAACTGACACTTTTAACCTTCGGATGGGAAGCTAAAAACTTGGCTACCTCTAAAGCATTGGCGGAGTGCTGTTTCATTCGCAGACTCAAGGTCTCAAGCCCCTGGATCAACAGCCAACTGTTAAACGGCGCAGGGATCGCTCCGATATCACGGGCAAGGCTTAGTCTAACACGTAGGTTAAAAGGAGGAAAAGGAAGCTCTGTATAGACCAAACCGTGATAAGACTCATCCGGCTCGTTAAAATGTGCATAACGGGGGTTTCCTTTAAAGAACTCATGAAGACCTTCTCTATCTATAACTATACCACCGATAGCC
>JBFEYF010000124.1:0-6571 GCA_041562295.1 Sulfurimonadaceae bacterium | reverse complement strand
GCAAGAAGCCCGCTGATGACGATATCTTTTTCATCTACGCGTTTGGCGTCACTGTCGGGATCCTCTACTTTAAAAGCGCGTCCAAAGGGGTAGTGCATCGCGATATCCCCCTCCATGACGCCTAAAGGCGTATCCCCTTTGACATAACCTTCACCGTTGACTCTTGCATTGTGTACAAACGTCAGACGCGCATCAAGCCAGTTGTTAAAAAGATGGCTCTGATAGGCATTAATATAAAGGCGCTGCAACTTCTTGTTACGCTCCTTTTTTTGACCCCTGCAGATCGCTTCGCCCTCTTTATAGTTGTCGCCGTCGTTGCCGAAACGCTGAAACCCGAAGTAATTGGGCATACCCCCTTTTTCAAGGTTTTTCAGTGCCTGCTGTATCTTCTTGGCGTCGGCTTTGCTCACTTTTTTCAGTCTGATGAAAAAGCGGTTTCCCTTGAGGTGTCCTGTCTTGATCTTATTGTCATGATACTGCTTTTCAAGCACCTTGACACCTTCAATCGACATGGCGTCAATTTGCTCTTCGAACTTTTTGTGCACAGAGATATACTGCGTCGTCATGGCATGCTTGTCTTTAAGACCTGCATAACCGATCTCTTTGGTCTGGATGCCCAGATGCTTGGCGACCTTGGCCAGCATCTCCCATGTCGATAGAGATTTTTTACGCACCCTCAAGACAAGGTGTTCTCCCGAACCCGAAAACTCATATAACGGTATCTCGTCAACGACAAAATCCCGCGGTGCATGTTTAAAAAAGAAGTTGATAGGTGCATGCGTCAGATAATAAAACAATGGGTTCCTTTAAAAATGGTTCGCTTTGCATTTGGGTCGGCGCGATCCTCTGACCACCTTCCCAAAAAGGGTCAGCCTGGTACGCGTCTGTTTGGCCCGCCGCATCACAGCTTTGAGCTTTTGGGGGGCAAAAGAGACAAGCATCTCATACTCTTCTCCGCTGCACCCCTCCTCTTTGGAAAGTTTATGTGTCACCCGAAACGACCGGCTGATCAGTGCCGTCATCTTGCGGCTGTCTTCGAAAAGACCGTCTGAGATATCCATACCTCCGTTTAAAAGTCTTATAGACCTTGAGACGAAATCCTGGCGAAGTTCGGGCTTGACAAAACGGCTTTGACTGTGACACCGCCCTCCCCGAAAGAGCTTTTTCAACTCTTTTTTGGAGCGCCCAAGCTCCCCGGTAAATGCCAAAAGGTCCCCCTCTTTGACATTTTTTCGCTCCAAAGGCTTTTTACTTTGGGATATGATCGTAATCGATATATCGATCTTGACATTGGCAATGGTATCGCCGCCGATAATCTCGCAACCGTATAAAGCTGCCGCGTCGCTAAAGCCCCGCATCAGATCTTTAAGATCCTCTTTCGCAAGCTTTTTGGGAAAAGCGAGAGTCAAGAGAGCATACTTGGGCCGGGCATTCATAGCAATCGCATCGGAGATATTGATCATCATCGCTTTATAGGCGATCTGATACGGCGTCATCCAGCTGCGTTTAAAATGAACATCTTCAAAAAAGGCATCCTGTGAGTAGAGAGTATCATTGACGATAGCGGCATCATCACCTATATAGCGTGACATCTGCGCAAAGTTATCAATGACCAAAGCCTCTTTGTTCACCGGCCCTCCTTTATAATTTCCATGCGATTATAGCGTAGTAACCTAAAAAAATATTTTTCGACCCATATTTGACCATAATAAGGACGCTTTAATCAGAATCGCTATAATATTGTCATCAGATTTACCGATAGTTAACGCAATCCCCCTGAAACAGGAGTTTCAATGTCTATACGAAAAGTCTTTAGAAACTTTAAACTCTCGATCTTGATCGTCTTTTTACTTATGGGAATTATCACCTACAGTTTTATCAATATCCATTATGATTTGGAGAAGATCCGCCATCTGGCTACACTTAAAACACAATCATCAGAAGTCCTCTCTTTTGAAAGTGAAGATGATGATATGAGTCTGCGCAAACTGCAGCAGCACATCCTCTATATGAGTATCACGCTTGACAAGATCTTTGAATTGACGCAGGCGGATCCGGTTCAAATGTATCTTATCAACAAAAGCGAATCAGAACAAAGCTTCTCAGCTATTAAATCCCAAATAACCGAGCTTGCCAGCTTCTCAAAGCAGTATTACCGTTTCAACAAAGCTTCGGATCTCAGCAGGGTCCAAGCTATACAAGCAACCATCCCCTCTTCTATCATCACTTATGAAGAAGATCTCATTTCAGTTATTGCCTACAAAAACCGTATAGCCTTTTATATCACTGCTTTCAACGCAATCAATATCCTTTTGATCTTCCTGTGGTATGCACGGCGTCTTTCGCTTATCTATAAAGATATCAAAGTGGCTCTGAGCGTCGATCAGGAAGAGCGTACGAAGAGCTTTGCCTCCGAAGAGTTTGCCGCAATCAAGCGCCGTACCGAACGCAGACCGATGGCCAGCGGAGGGAAAAACCTCCAGGATCCGCTTACCGGTCTTTTGAATGAAAAAGGTGTTATCAGCGAGTTCTCTCACCGCGGCAGCTTTTCAGCCAAAGAGTATGTCTGTGTGACCATGTTTGACATGGATAACTTTAAAGAACACGAGAGCAACTATGGCAAAAGCTTTACCGATACCGTTATCAAAAAAATCGGTTTTATCATGGGCTTGGAGAAAAAGCCTGCGGATATCATCGGGCGTATCGGCGAAGACAAATTTTTGATGATCATCGCCAGAGAAGATAAAGAGAGTGCCTATAAGAGTATGGATAAGATCCGCCAGGTGATTGAGGAGACAGTATTTAAGCCGACCCGATCAGAAAAGGTCTCGGTCACCGTCAGTGGCGGTTTTGCCCTCAAAGAGCGCCATGAAAAACTCGAACACACGATCAGTTCAGCCCAATCTTTGGTACGAAAAGCCAAACTCCAGGGTAAAAACAGTCTCGCCAGAGTACGCAGCTTTGATGAGGAAAAGAACCAAAGAATGTAATTGCGTAACAATTTTAAGGTTCCGCACCCTACAAAAGTGTAACTATTTTACATAGTTGCACGCCCGATTCCCCCTTAATTTTCGCTATTTTTTCTATTATTTTCTCGTTTGAAGTATCTCTAAACTTAAAACGCTATAATCACAACATCAATGAGGGTCTACACTCTATTATTAAAGATAAATCTCTATAAGGAATATGCACATGAGCATCCCTATTCATACTTATGATGCAGTCATTGTCGGTTCAGGTCTGGCCGGTAATGCAGCAGCACGCGAACTTCAAAAAGCTGGCAAAAAGGTTGCGGTTATCACGAAACTGCACCCGCTGAGAAGCCATTCCGGTGCTGCTCAAGGTGGTATCAATGCCGCTTTCAGTGAAAAAGACAGCAGTGAACTCCACATGTATGACACGATCAAAGGTTCGGACTACCTTGCTGACCAAGACGCTGTAGAGTTTATGTGTAATGAAGCGCCTGAGACAATCCGCTGGGCTGAACGTATGGGTGCCGCTTTTTCACGTAACGAAGACGGTACGATCGCACAGCGCCCTTTCGGTGGCCAATCTGAGCCCCGTGCATGTTTCGCAAAAGACCGTACGGGTCTGACACTGCTTCAGACATCTTACGAGCAGGCTCACCGTGAAGGTGTTCTTTACTTCGATGAGTGGTATGCTGCGGATATGATCTATAAAGACGGTAAAGTTTCCGGTGTCGTAGCCTATAACATCCGTGATATGGAAAAAGCGATCTTCAATGCCAAGACTGTTATGTTCGCAACTGGCGGTTACGCACGTGCTTGGAAGATCAACTCAAATGCTCACGCCAACACAGGTGACGGTCTATCCATCGTTGCCCGTCACGGACTTCCTTTGGAAGATATGGAGTTCGTACAGTTCCACCCGTCAGGACTATCCGGTTCAGGTATTCTTATCTCTGAAGCGGCACGTGGTGAAGGTGGACAGCTGTTCAACTCTGAGGGCGAACGCTTCATGAGCAAATATGCGCCAAACGCAATGGAGCTTGCATCTCGTGACGTCGTAGCGCGTGCGATTATCGAAGAGATCCGCCAGGGTCGTGGTTGTGGACCGCGTAAAGATGCTGTCTATATCGACCTGACACACCTGGGTAAAGAGAAGATCATGGAGCGCCTACCGGAACTTCGTGACCTCGCGATTACTTTCCTTGGTCTTGATATGATCAAAGAGCCGATCCTTATCAGTGCGACAGCGCACTACTCTATGGGTGGTATCCCTGTCAACATCGACGGTCAGGTTCGTAAAAATACGACTGAGTTCGTTGAAGGCTTCTATGCTGCGGGTGAATGTTCCTGTGTAAGCGTACACGGTGCCAACCGTCTGGGTGCGAACTCTGTACTGGAAGCACTTCTTTTCGGACGTCACGTCGGTAAATGTATGGCAAGAGATATCGATAACGGAATCGATCTACGTCCGGCTTGCGAAGATGATGCCGAGACTATGATCGAAGAGATCGAGTGGGCATTGACAAACAACGGTACGGAATCTATCCCTGCGCTTCGTGAAGAGCTTCAAAACTCTATGACTGACAACGTCGGTGTCTTTAGAACCAAAGAGTCTCTTCTTAAGCAGGTGGAAAAACTGGACGAGCTTACAAAACGCTATAAAAACATGCGTATCGATGATAAATCGAAGATCTTCAACACTGAGCTTCAAGAAGCGATCGAGTTCGGTCACATGTTAGATTACTGCCGTTTTATCGTAGACGGAGCACTTAACCGTGAAGAGTCTCGCGGTGCTCACTTCCGTGAAGATTTCCCGACGCGTGATGATGAAAAGTTCCTAAAACACTCTATGGCATACATGGACAAGGATGGTAACATCACATCAGAGACTATGGAAGTTGTTCTTGGCAAATTCGAAGTCAAAGAACGTACCTACTAAGGAGTAATGAATGATTATTGAAACAAAAAACGTAACCTTTAAAGTGTTTCGCTTCAACGCCGAAACAGACTTTTTACCCTACTATGAAACATATGAATTAGAGATTACTTCTGAAGATGTAGTTTTAGACGTTCTTAACAAACTCAAATGGGAGCATACAGGAAGCCTTAGCTACCGCCGTAGCTGCCGCCACGGTATCTGTGGATCTTGTTCTATCAAGGTCAACAACAAAGCGGTACTGGCTTGTAAAGAGCGTATGTGGGATATGATCAACCTTTTCGGTACAGAGATGACACTTAGACCGCTTTCTGAAAAACGTGCCGTTAAAGACTTCATCATCGATAAAAAAGATTTCTGGGATAACTATGATGCGGTTCAGCCTTACCTTGTTGCAGATATCGACGAAAACCCTACAGCAGAAAACAAAGTAACGCCGGAAGAAGCAGAGCGTCTGTTAGAAGCTGACTACTGTATCCAGTGTGGTAGCTGTTACTACTCCTGTCCGGCCGTTGAGACAAACGAAGCGTTTATCGGGCCTGCAGCTTTTGCCAAAGCATACCGCTTTACAGCTGATGTTCGTGATGATGCACGCAAAGAGCGCCTTGAGACAGTTAATGCACCGGGTCAGGGTGTTTGGGACTGTATGAAATGTTTCGAGTGTGCGGAAGCATGTCCAAAAGATGTTAACCCGATTGAGAAGATCACGAAGCTTCATAACCAGTACTTTGAAGACGGTATGGCGAAAAGCAATGTCGCTACACGTCACGCAGAGGGCTTTGTACACTCGATCAAAAAGCACGGTCTTCTTGATGAAGCACACCTGGTTCTTTACTCAGAACGTACAGATATCGTTAAACAGATCCCCAATGCACTGAAGATGCTAAAAGTCGGTAAACTTCCGATGCCTTGGAATATGCCAAAATCTGAAAACCTAGATGAGATCAAGACACTTGTCAAATCATCATCTACAGCAAAGCTATAGGAACGTATGATGGAAAAATTAAAATATGCACTTTATACCGGTTGTACAGCTCGTGAGAGTACGCCGGAACTACTAAGCTCTACCATGGCTATTGCTGACAAGCTTGGTATCGAGCTTGTACTTTTGGATGAAGCTTCTTGTTGTGGTGCCAGCCACCTTCAAGATTATGATGACTTCCTGGCATTGGTTCTTAATGCCCGTAATATCTGTTATGCAGAGCAAAAGGGTCTGGATCTTGTAACGATCTGTAATACCTGTCACCTCAATACAGCGATGACAAAACACCGTCTTGACAACGATGCCGATCTTAAAGCGCGTGTTAACGAAAAACTTAAAGAAGTAGGTCTAGAGTACAAAGGTACGTCTAAAGTAACACACTTCCTTTACTCTTTGATCGAAGATTACGGTCTGGAGAAGATCAAAGAGCAGGTTAAGACACCGCTTTCGCAGTTCAACATCGCACCGTTCTACGGCTGTCACAACATCCGTCCTTCAGAGCTTCAGCATGAGACGAACAACAGCAAAGAGAGCGCATACAACCCTACATCACTGGATGAGCTTATCATCGCGTGTGGCGGTGTTACGGTAGATTACGAAGAGAAGAACAAATGTTGTGGTTTCCACATCGATCTTCAGTCTCCTAAGTCATCAAATACGATGGCCGGTAAAGCTCTTGTCGGT
>JBFEYF010000123.1:0-6576 GCA_041562295.1 Sulfurimonadaceae bacterium | reverse complement strand
GAAGCGCTGCGTTTTGACGAAAAGGCTATCAAGATCGGTGTACGGGGTGTACTCAATGTTCTCAGAACCCTGAAGATGCTGCCGACTTTGAGTAAAAAAAGCAGCAAACGCCAAAGCATCGTGACCAAAAAAAGCAGCTGGATCCGTGCAGCCGAAAGCGGTTTTATCCGTACCCTTAAAGAGCTGGGAGATACCGTGGAACAGGGGGATGTTATCGCCTATATCTACGAAGTCTTCGATGACACCCAGTATAGGGTCCTGGCCCCGTTTGACGGGATCATCATAGGCAAAACCCAGATCCCTCTGGCCCATGAGGGAGATGCCCTTTTTCATATCGCCGCGTTTGCAGACCTGGAACATGCGGAAAAAAGGATGGAGCACTACCAGGAGTTTGATGATATGATCCTTTCGGAAAATCTCTGACACTTAGGCGTTGCGCCGCTGTTGCAGCCACTTGATGGCGCCAAAAAAGCCGACGGCAATGACCAAAAAGAGCACCATCATCTCAAATGCGTAAAGCGTCCCGGAATCACCCCCGGTAAAGGGCAACCCGCTGGTATTCATACCGAAAAAACCGACGGCAAGGTTGAGCGGCAAGAAGATCGCCGAGATCACCGTCAGCAGGTAGATCATACTGTTCATCTTCTCGTTGGTCTGAACATTATAAAAGTTATGGATATAGTCCAGTTTCGCCAGGTTAAAGGTCGCCGAACGCAATACCCTTCCGATATGCTCATGGATATCCATATAGTGGTTCACCGGAAACGAGCTTTCTGTTTCATAAAAATCGACAAACGCGTCAATCGCCAGTGAACTGCGCATCAGGATCCGCTCGATCTGCAGGATATCCCGTTTCAGACGCAGCCATTTGGTCAAAAAATCCTTCCTGACACTCTTACTGTAAAGCCCCTCTTCCATATCCGCGACCTGATCATGAAAATGGTCAAAACGTTTTAAAAGCCGGTCAAGGGGGAGGTCGATCATCTTATGCAGCGCATCGAAGCGGTCTGCCAACACTTCGAAAGTGTCGTTGTCCCGGTTATATGCATAGCTGTTTTGGGCAGTAAGTACAAATCCCATCTGGCGGATATGCACCTCGTTCTCTGTGATCATGGGGATGCGGAGGATAAACATATTGTACCCCTCGTTTTCATCAAAGATGGAGGGGTGGACTCTGTTTTTGAGGTCCTCCATATGCAGATTATCAATCAGTGATGCGACCGGTTCCATCGGACTCCCTCTTTTTTGCTTCAATCATTGTAGCAAAAAGAGTATAATTTTGAAAAAAGGGAGAAACTGCCGTGGGGTCTCAAATTCTGCTTTCACTGATCACTTTGGTACTGGGGCTCTTTGTGGCGCGTTATGTCAAAAAAGTGCTTCACCGTGTCGCACAAAAAAAGCAGGTCCAGCCCAAGCGGATCTTCTATATCGAAAAAGTATTCTATCTTCTGTTTATGATGATCACGCTCTTGACACTCTTGATGATCTGGAGTATCGACTTTAAAGGGCTGTTGGTCTTTGCCTCTTCGATCTTCGCGGTGATCGGTGTCGCATTATTTGCCCAATGGTCTATCCTAAGCAACGTCACGGCAAGTCTGATTATCTTTTTTACCTTTCCCGCCAGAGTCGGGGACAGGATACGCATCATCGACAAAGATGACTCCATAGAGGGGATTATCAAAGAGATCACCCTCTTTCAGGTAGAGATCCAGGATGATGAGAAAAACCGCATCTTCTATCCCAACAATGTCCTGCTGCAAAAGCCCGTCAAAAAGATCTGCAGCTAAGAGCGCAGCTTTTATAAAGCGTGGGGAAGAAGTTCCGAATAGATCGCTTTTTCAAGCGCCCTTGTATCTTGGTTGACCGCCTTGTCTACATGGGAAAGCTCTTGTTTGCTGCTGTCAGACAAACGGATCTCAAATCCCCCCTTGCGGATATCCACCTGGGCGAACACATACTCGTTGATCACCTTTTTTCTTCCGCGAAATGCCGGATGGGACGCTAGCGGACGTCTTTTCTCATAACTTTTTCGAAGCTCAATCATATCCCCGTTTTCATCTGAAATAATTTTCCATTGAGATTTCTCCGCGGCAGAGACTACGGCACTTTTTATCTTCTCTTTACTGATAGCTGTTTTAAACGTCTTATCGACAGAAACTGCCGGATTGAGTGACGCAGTGGTATGGTTACAACCTGAGATAAACAGTCCGGCTGCCAAAAGTGTTGTTACGAATAATTTTTTTTGCATAGTTTTCCTTTATCTAAAACTTTTTATTAGGTTTATATAGTGTTACTGGTGTGTTGAATGGATAAAACTATGCAGCGATGGGAGGACGGAAAATCTCTTGGGTGAAATAGGAGACAAAGATCGGTTCCCTAGAGGGTACGACACTCTTTTGAGGCAGTTGCAGTGCTACTACTTCTTTGAACAGGTGTGTCGCGTCGCTCACCAGCTCTTCACCGGCATTGCCGGGTTCACTGACCAGTTCTACTGCGACCTCCTGGCTTACCGTGCTGGAAGCAAAAACTTTTTGCAGATCCATTGCGGCAATAAAAAGTGTTACAAAAGCCGAAAGTATTAAAATCTTTATCTTCATCGCTGTTATTGTAACAGGCTACCGTAAATGGAAGGTAAACTTATCGGGTTTCTTTGCTGCAACCCAACTGGGAGGCGACCAGGTCATCCATCGAACGGATATGCAGATCCCTTTGGGGAAACGGTATCTTGATCCCGTTTTTATAAAGCGTATCATAAATAAGGGTCAAAAATCGTGAGAGCGTCGGTTTGGGGAAAAGGATACTCTCCCCTTTCAGCCATACCAGAAGCTCAAAATCGACACTGCTGTTGTTCATACCGACCATTACGACACGCGTATGATGACTGTCACTTTCATGCAGATCCTCATAACCGCTTTGCTGTACCGCTTCCTGGACCACGTCGATCACCTTCTGGGTATCGGTTCCGTAAGCCACGCCGAAGGGGATATCAAACCGTCGGATATCGTCACTCATCGTCCAGTTGATCACATGTTTTTGGATCAAATCCTGATTAGGGACAATCACGTCGATATTGGCATTGGTCGTGATCGTCGTCGAACGCATCCGTATATCCATGACATGGCCTCTAAGCTGATCCGTGATCTCGATATAGTCCCCGACTTTGATACTGCGCTCAAACATCAGTATCAGCCCTGCGACAAAGTTGGATACGATATTTTGCAGACCGAAACCGATTCCCACCGAAAGGGCACCGGCGATCAGGGCTATCGAGGTCAGATCGATCCCCAGGATATTCAGGGATATGAAAAAGGCGGCAATGATGATGATATAGTTGCCCACGTTGGCAAAAAGGGTCCGGGTTGCCAGCTTGATCGATCTTTTTCGGCGGGTATAGCGGTGCACCCCCTTTTTATAGAGTGCGCCGATATAGAAACTGGCGATAAAAAGTACCAGTGCCGTCAATATCTTAAAAAAGCTCACCTGTGTCTCATTAAGAGCGAACAGAGGGCGGTTGATCACCTCCCAGATATCCGCCGTGACGTCCGTAAGCTCACTGAAAAATGAACCCGCGATCCGCTTGGCAGTACCGAACACCGACTTGGACATCTGCTGCATCAGCTGCGCGGTATCTGCGATAACCGCTTTGTCGGCAGTCATCAGCGGCATCGTATCCAGAAGCTTTTTCTCAAGGTCAAAGGTCTCCTGGCTTCTGTTTTTCAAAGCTATCGTAAAGTGTTCAAACAGATAGAGCACTTTTTTACGGGCCAGCTCTTTTTGACTGTTTTGCAAAAAGATGATCGACTGCGTCAGCCTCTGGGCCTGATCTGATTTTTCCAAAAGGTTCAGACGCTCTCTGTCGAGCATAAATTTCTGGATCTTCATTTCGAGCTTTTGATACTCCGCATGGATGGCTTCAAGCTCTTGTGATACCCCCTTGGGATCAAAAGATATCTTTTTCATCGCAGTGACAAAGATAGAAGGAAACCCCTCGATGACAATACTTCGGCGCTGCAGTTTATCACGGTAGATCATCTCCCCTTTATGATAAAAAGCATACTCCAGCTGCCGTGTCAGTGTGCTTTCGTCCGGTTTGGCGATGAGCGCGATCACTCCGGCTATCGTCTCTTTGTTGGCGTGCATCTCACCTAGACGTTTCCGGTCCAGGGAGGTCATCTGGGAAAACTCCATGTAGTAGTCAAAAAGTTCACGGTAACGCTTGGAGTTTTTGGGAAGGTCAAAATCGAGTTTCTCTTCCTGTTTGGCCGATGAGAGATTGATCAGTTTATAAAGCAGTGTCTTTTGAAGCGAGACCTCATCACTCTTCTTTTCAGAAAGATTGATCTGGTACAACAGTTTTTCAAACTGCTGTGCATCGCCCTTAACGATCGTCATATTGATATCGATCGCATAAACCACTCCCAGCCATGCCAAAAAAAGTGCAACTATCTTGTGAACCATCCCTGCCTCCTTCTTTGAAGACTCTATTATAGTCTATCTGCTGATAAAAGACACTGTCGTTACTCTAAAACCAAGACATTACAGGAAAAAGTGAGATCCGAGAGGATATTTCATGCTTCAAAATCCAAAAAAGGTTATCTATGTACTCTTTTAGAGCTCAATCTCATTAAAAAGAGGTCTGTTGTCAACATCCTCCTGCATACATTTTTGGCTAACATCTCTAAGCGTTTTATAAAAAGATGTTTCACTATCCGGAGAGTTTTGAAGCAGGTCATCGATAAGACATCCAAACGCTCTTACTTCAATCTTCTCAAATTTTTTCTCATTGCTATCGTAGAAAGTAGCTGCCCCAAAATCACCGAAATAGATATGTCCGGTTTCCGGGTTAAAAAGGATATTGTGGGCATAAAGATCTCCGTGCATCATACCTTTTTCATGCAGGTGCACAGAAACACTAAGCATCGCTTTGGCGATACTGTAAACCGTTTCAATGGGAAACGAGCTCTCCGGGGAGAAGGTGTCACGCGTACAGGTGTCGAAATCGGGAGGAGACCCAAGGTTTTGATAATCTTTAGGTACAAGCTCCAAAACCAAGCCCAACGGGTCGTTCCCTTTGATTTTAGCTTTGACGCTCATCAGGTTATGGTGTTCTCCGATACTCATATAAGCCTGCATCTCATCTACGGCATAGCCGTCTGTTGTCAGATCCCCTTTAAAAAGTTTAACAGCCACCTCTTCATTCAGTGCTTTGGCATACCCTTTGTATATCTGGCCCGATGCCCCTTCTCCCAGCAGCTCATGCAGCTCCAGGCTCTCATACTCGATCTCTTCAAGCTTGGTGTCGGAAGGAGCACTGCAGGGATTGCCCGAAAAAGCAAGCCAGGAGAGTTTAGGCAGCTCTAGCAGCCACTTTGGGATCTGAGAAAGATTATTCGCCGAAAGCCTAAAGAGTTCCAGATTCTTACAGTTGGCCATCTCTTCAGGAAGGGATGTGAGTTGATTGCCTGCAAAGGTACATTTTTGTAACAGGGTCAGCTTCCCCATGGAACGGGGCAGAGTTGTGAGTTTGTTGTCTGTCAGAATCAGCCAACGCATACTTTCTGGCAGGATATCTTCATCAAACTGCTCGATTTTGTTGGCTTTGAGTCCAAGCATATACAGATTATGACACTCTTTAAAGGCTGATGGTACGGCACTAAAACAGTTGTATGAAAAAAAAGCGATTTTAAGTTTGGTCAGTTTGGAGATTTCATCCGGAATCGAAGAGAGCTGATTGTTACTAAGGTCAAGTATCTCTAAACTATCTGCCAGATCCAAGATCTCAAGAGGAAAGGTAGCAAGGTTTTCTGAGAGTGTCAGCCGTTTGGTCCCTTTAAGCTTTCCAGATTTTAATTCACTAAGCGTATGCATCTTTTCCGTTTTTGCTGTTATTTTAGCTGAAAATCACTTCGAGCATCAAAAAAGAATAAGTTTCAGAACTGGTTTATGACGGATTTAAAATTTTGTAAAAAAAGTAGGGATTTAGGTGTTAGTGGCGGACAGGGTCGGACGCCACTCATCTTTATAAATAAAACTGCAAAAGACATTAAAGTCGGTCTTTAGCTACTCTTGTCACTACTTTCTAACATGCATAAATTGTTTTATCTAGGCACAATTTTGGCACACCACCCTTCGTACTCTCTTGGTAAATACAATATTAAATAACGAAAAATATTATATAAAGATTCTCAAGATATAATAATAAAAATCTAGATAAAGGTAATATATGCATACTAAAATCTGTTTAATCTCTATTTTGCTTTTTAGCAATTTACTATTAACTGGCTGTAGCGATGACGCATCCGACGGAAGCTCGACAAAAAACGTTACAGGTATTGTTGACACTGCTCTTACAAGCGCGGCTATAATAACTTCAAAAGCTGTAAATACTAGTGGTGCCAATGAAATCTGGGTAGCCGCTTTATCAAGAACCGAACCGTATGACGGTGGCGGTATGGTTACCATGAATTATGGTGCTCTTGTGGATGATGTACAAAAGTTCCCTGTAGAAGCTGATGGAAAATTTAATCTCAAAATTCAAGACATATGTCCTGACATTGAAGGTCAAACAGATTGTCT
>JBFEYF010000122.1:0-6587 GCA_041562295.1 Sulfurimonadaceae bacterium | reverse complement strand
GACAACGGGATCAAATTCTTTGATGCCCACGGAAACAAATTTTCCGAAGCGACCGAAGAGGCGATCGAAGCGATCTATTATGATGACGAGATGATCGACAAAGCTCCGGTCGTCGATAAAAAGATCGGTTCGGCCAAACGTATCGATGACGTTATCGGCCGCTATATTGTCCAGCTGAAAAACTCTTTTCCCAAAGACCTGACGCTGCAGGGCGTTCGTATCGTATTGGATACGGCCAACGGCGCGGGCTATAAAGTCGGCCCGACGGTACTCTCAGAACTAGGTGCCGAGGTGATCACGATCCATGATAAACCGGACGGTTCGAATATCAACGAAGATTGCGGGGCACTGCACACCAAAGAGCTGCAGCAAAAGGTCAAAGATCTGCGTGCCGATATCGGTTTTGCCCTTGACGGGGATGCAGACCGCCTGGTCGTGGTCGACGAAAAGGGAGAGATCATCGACGGGGACCAGCTGCTTGGCGCACTGGCGGCTTTCATGGCACAAAAAGGGTGTCTGAAGGGCCAGGGCATGGTAGCCACGGTCATGAGCAACCTGGGACTGGAGGAGTTTTTGCACGAAAAGGGTCTGAAACTGATCCGCTCGGGCGTCGGCGACAAACTGGTACTTGAAGAGATGTACAAACACGGCATCAACTTCGGTGGCGAACAGTCGGGTCATATCATCATGCACGACTTTGCCAAGACCGGTGACGGTCTGGTTTCCGCACTGCAGACCCTGGCACTGATTTTGACCAAAGATGGCAAAGCGAGCCAACTGCTTCGCCCGTTTGATCTTTATCCCCAGATGCTGACCAATCTCAAAGTTGCCACGAAACCGCCGCTTGATTCAATCGAAGGGCTGGATACGGTTATCAAAGATATCGAGGCCAAGGGTCTTCGCCAGCTGATCCGCTACTCGGGGACTGAGAATAAGCTGCGTCTTCTACTTGAGGGCAAAGATGAGGCCGTCTTACATGAAGAGATGGCAAAACTTGAAGCTTTTTTCACAAAGGCACTCAATGGTTAAATACCTCTTTACAGGTTTTTTGGCACTTATCGCCATCTTTATCATCGACCAGAACATCAAGCAGATCTTTATCGACGGCTACCGCTACTACAGCGGCTGTATCGACCTGATCCTCACCTATAACCGAGGGGTCGCCTTTTCGATGTTCGCCTTTTTGCAGGAGTACCTGAAATACCTTCAGATCGCGCTGATCGCAGCTATCCTTGTCTATGTCATCAAGACGAAACCGGTAGCCTATGCTGTTCCGATCGGCATGTTCTTGGGTGCGGGCATCTCCAATATCTACGACCGTTTTATCCACGGCGGCGTCGTGGATTATGTCGCATGGCACTGCGGTTTTAACTTTGCCGTTTTCAACTTCGCCGACGTGATCATCGATCTGGCCGTCGTCTGGATCCTCCTACAGGCCTATCTCGCTTCAAAAAAAGAGAAAAATGAGGCAAAGGCTTCATAGCCTAGGCCAAAATTAAGAATTCGCAAGCTATAATTTCACAACAAAATGGTTCGTTAACTCAGTGGTAGAGTGCCACCTTGACATGGTGGTGGTCACTGGTTCAAATCCAGTACGAACCACCATTTTCTTTCGATTTTACAAAATCCCCAAACTTTCAAATACTATTGACAACCGTGATACCAAAGTTATAAAATGTTTGCATGAGCTCAAAAATTTATGGTGTCGTTCCCAAACTCCTTATCATCGATGACAGCGCTACAAGCCGTCAACTGATCAAAATCACGATACAAGAGCATGACAACTGCGAATGTTATGAAGCGCAAAACGGCCTCGAGGGTTACGAAAAAGCGTGCGAGCTGCAGCCGCACATCATCCTTATCGATGCGATCATGCCCGAGATGGACGGCTTTGAAGCGATCCGGCTGCTTCGGGAGAACCCCGCTACGCAGGAGATCCCCATTTTGATGATCAGTGCGCTTGACAGCCACGACGAGAAGGTCCGTGTCCTGGAGTCCGGGACCAGCGACTTTATCTCCAAACCCTTCGACCCGCAGGAACTCATTATCCGGGTCAATGCCATGCTGCAGCTCTATTTACGCTTTTTAGAGAAAAAAAGACTTCTGGAACAGATCAAATCCGATCTGGAGACCAAGGTGACCGAACTGCTCAACGAAAGAGCCGACCGTATGAAACTGGCTACGATGGGAGAGATGGCCGCAGCGATCACCCACGAACTCAACACCCCGGTCACGTTTATGAAATCCAACCTGGAGCTGCTGCGCTTTGATGTCGAAGATATCAAGGAAAACGGTGAACTCAAATCCTCCATGTCTCATACGGTCGACGTACTCGAAGACGGTATCAAAAGGCTTCGCATCATCATCGACACGACGCGCGAGCTGACCAAAAAAAGCAAAGGTATCCGTCAAAAAGAGAACCTCTATGAGACCCTTATCTTTTCCATGCGCATGATCTACAACCGAAGCAAGTACCTCACCCCGGTCTATATCAACGGCACCCTCTTTGACCTGCAGCTTTCGGAAAGCCGGGAACGCTTTGAGACCGAGCTCTTTAGAGAGAAGATCGAACAGGTATGGATCATTATCCTCAACAATATCTGCGACGAATTTGAAGAGAGTGACAAAGCAATGGAACTGCGGCGCACCGATATCACGATCACCCAGGAGGGTCCAAAAGTACGGGTGCTCTTTACAGACAATGCCGGTGACGGCATCGATCCCCAGATACTTCCCAGGATCTTCGATCCCTTCGCCAGCACCAAAGTGGACAAAGGGATGGGGATCGGACTCAATGTCGCCAAAGAGATCGTAGATCTTCATCAAGGGAGGATAAAAGCCTATAATGAAAAGAGCAAAGCCCACTTTGAGATCATCCTGTAGCCTTTTTTGAACCCTCTTAATATAAAACTACTTTAGTTGTTTAATAGTTCTCTAACACTCTCTGTGCGATACTGGCCATAAATAATCAGCAGTTATACCCTAGTAATATAGAAAAAACAGGTATTCGTATGATCGGACTTAAACTTATGATCGTAGAAGATGAAAAGCTTCTACTCAACAATCTCGATAAGATCCTGAAGCGGGAGATAGCGGAAGTTCACGCTTTTTCGGATCCTTTAGAAGCGTTGGAAGCGTATGATACGATACGTCCCGATATTATCATGACCGATATCAAGATGCCCCACATCAACGGCCTTGAGATGATCAAGCGTATCAAGGAGAAAGAGGCCTCCCAACCCTTTATCGTTCTCTCCGCTTTTAGCGAACCCCAATATTTTCAAGAAGCGATACGCCTCAAAGTCGAAAACTTTGTCACCAAACCGGTCGTTATCGATGAAGTGATCGACAGTATCAAGAACATCGATGAGAAACGCCATCAGGAACTTGTCATGATGCAGCAGCATAAGATGGCCCAGATGGGGGAGCTTTTGGCCATGATCGCCCACCAGTGGCGTCAGCCGCTCAGCCAGGTCAGCTCGCTCTTGGCCAATATGATGCTGATCCTCAACCTCAATGAAGAGAGTATCAAACAGAGTGCCGAAGAGCTGGATAAATTCCTGAAATCGCTGCAGCAGTATCTGGGCCAGGGGGAGAACATCATCACTTCACTCTCCCAGATCATCACCGACTTTAGCAACTTCTACAAGGTAAGCCCTACCAATGAGCAGCGCAATATCAATGACCTACTGGAGAAGACCCTGCAGATCATCCAGGAACCGCTTAAAAACTCTAAAGTTCAAAGTGTCAAAGAGTTTAAGAGCCAAAAGAAACTGATGCTCGCTTCCAACGAGATCATGCAGGTCTTTATGTCGATACTGCAAAACGCGCTTGACAATTTTGCCAGCAATGCAGTGGAAAACCCCAAGATCTTCATCACTACCGAAGACAGCGACGAGGGGGTGACGATCCGTATCGGCGATAACGGCGGAGGTATCCCCAAAGAGTATCTGACAAAGCTCTTTGACCCCTATTTCTCAACCAAAGCGGATAAAAACGGTACCGGCATCGGCCTTTATATGGCCAAGATGATCATCGAAAACCGTCACGAAGGGAAGATCAGCGTGCAAAACAGCGACGGCGGCGCCCTCTTTACGATAAAACTTTATGATAAGGACAGATCATAAATATGGTCTGAACCAGTCTGAACAGACGCAGCTTAGCTGTTTTTGTGCTACCATTAAAGCAAGATGCCAAAGCGGGGGAGAGTCGATGATAGATCTAAAAGTGATGCTTGTCGAAGATGATGAGCAGTTACGACAGCGCCTGGAGCGGATCCTCAAAAGAGAGGTATCCACCGTCAAAAGCTACGGGCTCCCCTCCCTGGCCCTGCAGGAGTTTCACGACTTCTTGCCCGACCTGATCATCACCGATATCAAGATGCCCGAGATGACAGGCCTGGATATGCTCAAGATCATCCGGGAGAGCTTTGCCGATATCCCGGTCATCATCGCCTCCGCCTTCAGCGAACCGGAGCTTTTTACGACAGCCATCAAACTCAAGGTCGAAAACTACGTCGTCAAACCGGTCGATATAGAGGAGCTGCTCTCCACGATCCGCAAAGTCGCCGAAAATCTCAACAACCGCAAACTTTTGCAAGAGAAAGATCTGCTTTTACAACAGTATAAACATATCGTCGATCTGAGTGCCAACATCGTCATCACCGATAAACGGGGGGTCATCACCTATGTCAATGACCGCTTTTGTATCCTCTCGGGCTACGCCAAAGAGGAGCTGATCGGCAAAACCCATAAGGTGATGCGCCACCCCGATATGCCTTCGGCATTCTATAAAGAGCTGTGGGCGCAGATCAGCGACAAAAAAGTCTGGCAGGGCATCATCAAAAACCGCCATAAAAACGGCACCCCCTTTTACGGGGATACCACGATCGCACCGATTCTCAACACCGAAGGCCAGATCCAGGAGTATATCGCGATCAAGATCGATATCACCGATCTCATCAGCAGCCAAAAGAAACTGCAGCAGGATATCATAACCGACCGCCTGACCAACCTCCCCAACCGGATCAAACTCCAGGATGACTTCCGCTCTTTGGATAACTATACGATGATGCTTATCGATATCGACCGCTTTAAGGAGATCAACCTTCTTTTCGGTATCCATCTGGGGGACTCGGTCTTAAGCTACTTTGCCAAATCGCTGCAGTATATCCTTCAAAACAGCGAGATCTTCTCCTACCGTATCGCCTCCGATGAGTTTATCCTTTTAAGCGCCGGTAACGCGCTGGAGCGCTTTACCGAGATTGCCCACGCCCTGAAAGCCTATATCGAGCAGGCCCCGCTTGAGTATGATCAGGTATCGTTCGATATCGATTTCAGCTGCGCCCTTATCCATACCGACGATCTCACCCTCAATCCTATCGAACAGCTTCAGGGGACCGTCTCCGAAGCCAAAAGACGCAAGAAGTTCCTTTTGGAGCATGATACCGAGGCGATGCTCCAAAAACAGTACCAGGAGAACTTCGAATGGACCAAAAAGATCCGGGACGGGCTCAATGACGAGCGCGTCATCGTCTATTTCCAGCCAATTTACAGTGTCCGGGAGCGAAAGATCACCAAGTTCGAATCTCTGGTACGGCTGATCGACACGGACGGTACGGTTATCGCACCCGACAAGTTCCTCAATGCGGCCAAACGCTCCCGCCACTACCGGGAGCTGACCCACACCGTCATCTCCAAAGCGTGCGCCACCTTCGCCGACACCCCCTACAACTTCACGATCAACTTCTCCATCGAGGACCTTACCGATGACCTGACGTTGCAGTTTCTTATCGATACGGTCCAGAAGATGCAGCTTCAACAAAGGTTGACCGTGGAAGTTTTGGAGTCTGAAGGTATCGACAACTTCTATACGATCAGCAAGATCTTCTCCCGTCTGACCGAAGCGGGAGTAAAGATCGCTATCGATGATTTCGGAAGCGGCTACTCCAACTATGCCTACCTGGTCAATCTCCCGGTTTCGACGCTGAAGATCGACGGTTCGCTTATCAAAAACATCGTCACAGACAAAAGCGCCCGCGTCATCGTGCAGTCGATCGTCATGTTTGCCCATGAGCTGGGGATCAAGATCATCGCGGAGTTTGTCTCTGACGAGGAGATCTTTAAACTGATCGAAGCGCTCGATATCGATTTTGCCCAGGGCTACTTTGTCGGAAAGCCCGAGGCCCGTATCAGCGCCGACTTTACCTATGACCCAAAGGCTCCCCAATGAAACAGCGCATCTGGGTCATCCTCTCCACCCTCTTAGCCGGGATCGCTATTGTGCTCTTTGGCAACTGGTCTATCCAAAAAGATATCAGTAACGAAGCCAAAGATAAGATCCTCATCTTCCACCAGCTTCTGCAGACCAAGATCGACAACTTCAAAGAGGACAATGCTCCGCTCATTCAAACGCTTTCAACCCACCCGCAGCTCGCCGCCGCCTATAGAGCAGACGCCCCCCAAAGGGCGACCCAGCTCTTTACCGATATGATCAAGACCGATCCCGATATCATGCAGCTGCGATTTATCGACCGGGAGGGCAACGAGCGTATCCGTATCGACCGTTCCCGTACCGGGGAGCTTACG
>JBFEYF010000121.1:0-6606 GCA_041562295.1 Sulfurimonadaceae bacterium | reverse complement strand
GGCGGTGACCTCGATAGAAGAGTTTATCGAAAGTTTTGATAACAAACCCACCCTTTTCACCCATGCCACCAAACTCTCAGCCGCTCATGCCAAAAACCTGCAGGGCAAAGGACATACCATCATCCACTGCCCCATATCCAACCGTCTTTTAGGCAACGGGGTACTCAATCTCAAAGGACTCTATGAGTATCAACTCCCCTATGTCTGCGCTACGGATGGCCTTAGTTCCAACTACTCCCTTGACCTCCTGGAAGAGCTCAAAGCAGCGCTCTTTATGCATGATGATGCCGACCTTGATACGCTCTCGATCTCTTTGCTTCACAGTATCACTACGACCGCAGGTGAGGCGTTGGGGCTCAAAACCGGACGCATCCAAGCAGGCTGGGATGCCGATATGCTGGTTTTTGAACTGGACAAAGAGATCGCCCATGAGGAGGATCTGGCTCTGCACCTGATCCTTAAACAGTTCCCTCTTCATCATATCTTTATCAACGGTACCGATCACAAAAAAGGATAACTATGCAAAGAATCAAACACTTTTTTCAAAAATTTGCGGAGCTGATAGGCTTTTTAACCCGTAACTTCAAAGGGGTACTGCTTTTTATCTTTATCCTCTGGCTGATCCTTCCTTCAGCAGATCAGAAGATCTCTCCGGCCAACCTCGTCCAGATCGATCTTACGGGCCAGATCATCGACAGTACCAAGGTCGTTGAGATGATCGAAGAGGCAAGCGGTGACAAAGAGATCAAGGGAGTCCTTTTTGTCGTCAACTCTCCCGGAGGCTCTGTAGCAGCCTCCATTGAGATCGCCTATGCTATCAAACGCCTAGCCGAAGCCAAACCAGTCGTTACCTATGCCTCTGGGGCCATTGCCAGCGGCAGTTATTATGCCGCTATCTGGTCCCATTCGATCATCGCAAACCCCGGAGCCCTGGTCGGTTCGATCGGTGTCATTTTGCACGGCTACAACTTTGAAGATATCATGCAAAAAGCCGGGGTATCGACCCAGATAGTCAAAGCAGGCCGTTTCAAAGAGGCAGGCACTTCCAGCCGGGAGTGGAAACCGTATGAGAAAGCGGAACTTGAGTCGGTAGTTCAAGATACCTATCGGATGTTTGTCTTTGATGTAGCCCAGGCAAGAAAGCTTGACCTCAAAGATGAAAAGAAGTTCGCCGATGCCCATATATTTAATGCAAGACAGGCTGAGGCCGTAGGGCTTATCGACCGCGTCGGAACCATCTTTGAAGCCAAAAAAGATCTTATCAAACTGGCGAAAATCAGTAAGCCGGTGTGGCAAAAGCCTTCGCTGCTTGAAAACTTTACCCAAAGAGTCGCTTCCGATGCCGTCTCGCTTATCAATGCTGCTTTGATACAGCCCCAACTAAAATAAGGGCCGGTTTGGCCGATTTTGACCCAAAGGATTTTCATGAGAACGCTTATCTTACTTTTTACGGCACTCTTTTTTACGGCCTGTACGCCGACTATTCACAATGTCAAAGAGAGCATCGATAACTCCAACTATGAACATGCGATGTGGTATCTCAAACGTATCGGGCCGACACCGCCTGAAAAATTTGCCATGATCTATGAAGGGGCCGTAGCCAACTATAGTACCGACAAAGCGATAAAACTGCTGGATATGGCACGCGAAAAAGGTGCCAATCTCGAAGCCAAAAACAGTAAGAACATGAGTCTCATGGATTATGCCCAAAAGCGTTCGGATATGACACTGATCAAATTTCTTACAGGCGAATCGTTTATCGCAGATACCCAAAACCAGAGTGAACCGGCCAAGACCGTAGCCCAGGCCCAACCCGAAGATAAGAGCCTTGAAAAAGCGCAAGAAAGCAGTTCGACGCATGAGCAAAATATCGCAATGCAATCGACGGCTTCCTACAACACCGTATCGAGTGACAAAGACTCCTTTTTTATCTACGGCTATCAAAACAACAACATCGAATACCTCGATCAGCTCTTTGCCCAGGGACACACCTTTTCCAGAATTGATGAGTATCTGGCCAAAGCCCTTCGTGCCAAAGATTACAGCTGGGCAAACTACTGGTTAAAACATGGTGCCGATATCAATAAAGATGCGACGATCTTCCGCAGTGCGCTTTTGCAAGAGGATGAGAAACTTTGCAACTTCCTTATCGACCGCGGGTATGACCCCTCATCAGACCCTACACTGTTGACTGATATGATCCGGAAAAAAGATGTAAAATCTATGGTCTTTCTTATGGCCATCGGGTATGACCCCAACAGTGACCCAAAGCTGCTTTCATCAGTGATCAAAAAAGAGGATTATCCGCTGGCCGATTACCTCATCGACAACGGTGCCGATATCAACAAAGATCCGGAACTATTTACCTATGCACTCAATAAAGAAGATCTGAAGATGATGAAGTATCTTGTCAATCACGGGGTTGCAGCCAACTTTAGCGCACCGGCACTGGCAAGGGCACTCATGAAATCCAATGTTCCATTGACAACGTTTCTTATTCAAAAAGGGGTCCGTCTGGAAAACGGCATGACGGCTGCGACGTTTATGGCCTTTCATCATAATCTGAAGATGCTAAAACTTTTAGCCCAGCTCAAACAGGACATCAACCGTCCCGACTCCCACGGCCGCAACGCCTTAATGTACGTCGCTGATGACAAAGAGATCACAGACTGGCTGATCCATGAAGGGGCCAATGTCAACCATAAAGACCGTTTGGGGCGTTCAGTCTTGACCTATGCGGCATCGTATCCTGAAGTCTTTGAGGATCTTGTCAGCCATGGAGCCGATATTCATGCCAAAGATTATATGGAGCGTTCGGTGCTGATGTATGCCGTGGTACAAAACCGCCTGCCGGTTATTAAGACCCTGATAGCACATGGTGTCAAAGTCAATGAAGAGGATCAGTTCGGATACCGGGCCCTTAACTTTTCAAAGAATATGAAACTTACCCGCCTTTTGATGAAACATAAGGCACACTACTAATAACTTAGTGCCTGCCGTTTATATATCTGCAGGTCACCTTATTCGTGAACCATTTCCCATCAATAAAAAAAGTCATAGCGTTGTCACAACAGTACTATGAGTACTCAAGGAGAGTGAATCATTGCAACGGCTATTAGCCAAAAGTACTTTGATGGAGTAAGCCTCTTAGAATATGTCGTTTTTTAAATAATATCTGGAGTGTCGTGGGAGAGGGAAAAGCGCGAGGCTATTTCCCGTTACCGTAGTTTTCTGCAAGATAGTCTGTGACCAGTTTTGCAGCTTCAGGAGTGATCGGTGCTTTAAACGCTTTAATCATTTTATTGACCTTGCCGCGCCAAAATGCTTTGGACTGAGGTCCCTGGTTGATGATATAGCCGAATGAGTGGCATGAAAGACAGTTTGCCTGTACATCCACAAAGTTTTTACCCATCTTGATCTCGTAAGGGATATAAGGGACTTCGATCGGTTCTTTAACCTGTGCTGTAACAATTGTAGCTGCAGCTACTGCTGTAAGAATCAACTTTTTCATTAAACTACCTCTACCGTTACTTCATCGACACCGTTATATTTATAACCGCCGTGATTCCACTTGATCTGCTGGGCCAACGGCTGTTCCGAACCGTCCATACTGATCGCCTTGGACATGATCTTCAATTTACCGTATTTGTTCGGCTTGAAGCTGAATCTAAACTCTCTAAAAGCATAGCGCCCCTCTTTATCTTTTTCAAGATGCGCCTGGTGCCACGTTTTGCCGTTATCGATTGAACAGACGACGGCGCGGATACCTTTACCCTGGTCAAATGCTACACCGCGTACCACGACATGAGAGTTGTGGTAGACAAGCGTATTGTTTGTAGGGTAACCGATGATCGACTTGACGTTCATACGCGTAATCGGTTTGGTCGGCTTGAACTTGTTGTCCGGAGTCTCACACTCACAGTCATTATCCGGGATACGGTAAGCCACATCCATAAAGAAAAGCTTTTCGTAGTGTGACGTAACGGTAAGATTTGAGAGCATCTTTACCCAGGAGTCAGAGTAGTGTCCCGGGATGACAAGACGTACCGGGAAACCGTTAAGATAGGGAAGATCTTCACCGTTCATCTCATAAGCAACGATGACGTGGTCATCCAGTTCATCGATATGCATCTCACGTACAAAGTTCGGTGTCTCGTAGTAAGCGGCATTATCCATACCGTTAAAACCGATCCACTCTGCATCTTTTAACAGACCCGCACGCTCTAGGACATCACGAAGTCTTGCACCCTTCCAACGGGCACAACCCATCGCACCGTTACCCCACTGGATACCGCCGGCTACCGGGCTGAACGCAGAACGGCCGTTACCGCCACACTGCAGTACCGAAGTCACTTCTACCGGTTCGAACTCAGTCTTAAGCTGCTCAAGCGTATAGCTAAGCTCATGTTTAACTTTCCCGTTGACTTTCAGACGGTACTTTTCGACATCGATATGTGTCGGGATCTCCGGCATGTGCCAACGTACAAAAAACTGGTCGTTCGGTGTAATACCCTGGGCAAATACATCTCTCGGTGTTTCTAACAACGGCGGACGATCCGAATAGGTGATCAAAGGGCGCTTTTCAGGGAAAGCGACCTTACCTATTTTACGGTTATCAATAGGCTGACGCGTCGTAGCCGCTTCCAAACTCGTACCTAAAGCAGCCATTCCCGCAGCTGCAATAGAGGTTTTGAAAAAATCTCTACGTTTCATGAACTTTATCTCTTTTCCTTTTGAATTATCCTGTGATTATAGCTCTACAATGGTAAAAGTTATCTAAGAGATAAGCTCAAATAATTAATTTAATCTCCAATCTGAAGAGATTGTTCTCAAAAACAAAGTTATGGTAAAGTTTTACTATCTTAGTATGAGAGAACGTTGATGCAATCACTTTCCTGCGATACCCTTCATGACCTGTTTCAACACAGTATCCGAGCCTTCGGTGAACGCCCGGCACTGACAAGTCCTACACAAAGACTCACCTTTAAAGATGTCGGTAAAAAAGTTGCCCTGCTGCAGGAAGTTTTCAAAAAGCACCATATACAGGCCGGAGACAAAGTCGCCATTATCAGTGAGAACATGCCGCACTGGGGAGTAGCCTACTTTGCCATTACGACCATGGGTGCCGTCGTCGTACCGGTACTGGCCGACTTTCACGAAAACGAGAAACGGCATATATTACGATCCAGTGATGCCAAGGCACTTTTTATCTCCGAAAAGCAGTCGGACCTGCTGATGGATGAATCTTTTGACAACCTCGGTCTGATCATTACCATGGATAGTTTAGAGGTTATGTCTAAAGAGAACAGCGATACGGCCGTACACAGTTTACTTGACAAGGCTAAAGATCGGTTAAAACATTTTAAACAGGAAAAGAGCAGTGTTCAGGAGCTCACCGAAGACTCCATCGCCGCGCTGATCTTTACTTCCGGTACTTCAGGCCACTCAAAAGGGGTGCTTTTAAGCCATAAAAACATCGTATCCAATGCTGCCGCTATCGAACATGTCCAGAAGATTACCGACGAGGACTCTTTTGTTTCGGTACTTCCTCTTGCCCATACCTACGAGTGTACCGTGGGGTTTATCATGCCCTTTAGGAACGGAGCATCCATCTACTACATGGATAAAACACCCACACCGACGCTCTTAAAAAGAACCCTTGCCCAAGTGCGCCCTACCTGCATGCTTTCGGTTCCTTTGATCATCGAAAAGATCTATAAGAACAACATCCAACCCAAGTTTCAGGAGAAAAAAGCGGTACGTTTTGCCTATAACACGCTTCCCTTTGCACGGAAAAAACTCAATAAAATAGCAGGCAAAAAACTTTTGGAAACCTTTGGAGGCAGACTGAAGTTTTTCGGCATCGGAGGGGCTCCTTTGGCCAGACATGTCGAAGCTTTTTTGCAAGAAGCGGGCTTTCCCTATATCATCGGCTACGGTCTGACTGAGACTTCACCATTACTTGCCGCATCACCTCAGCGTCATCAAAAACTTGGCTCGACCGGTCCTTCCCTTCACGGAGTGGAACTCAAACTGGTCAATGTCAACGAAGCGACCCAAGAGGGTGAAGTGATCGCCCGGGGGGCCAATATCATGCAGGGTTATTACAAAAACCCCGATGCAACGGCCGAAGTCCTTAAAGATGGATGGTTTTACACAGGAGACCTGGGACGTTTTGATGAGGAGGGGTATCTCTATATCATGGGTCGATCCAAAAATGTCATCATCGGTCCCAATGGAGAAAACATCTATCCCGAGCAGATCGAGTCATTAATCGGTGAGCGGGAAGAGGTAGCTGACGCGTTGGTCTATGAGGATGAGGGAAGACTGATAGCCAGGGTTCACCTGGACTATGAAAAATTTGATATGGCACACAAAGATGAAGATCTAAGCGAAAAAGAGTCACATCAAAAAATAGAAGCACTTTTGGAAGAGATGCGCCAAGAGCTTAACGGTAAAGTCTCCGGCTTTTCCCGCATCAGCAGATTCATCGAACAGCGTGAAGCGTTTGAGATGACGCCGACCAAAAAGATCAAACGCTATCTTTATAATTGAGAACTTTACTTAAAAGTTCTCAATCATCAAAGTTTAAAAGAGTTGATGGAT
>JBFEYF010000120.1:0-6620 GCA_041562295.1 Sulfurimonadaceae bacterium | reverse complement strand
TATGCCCTACGGGATCGGTACGAACAGTTTGAGACAAAACAGCCTGAGCGAACGGATGCAGGAGGTCGTTTCATGGGGGTTTAGAAAAGCGCCGATGGCCAAGATCTGCCGCGATATCGAAGAGATCGAAGAACTTTACAGACAGATGGTACAGCAGCGGGATGCTTTTGCCATGCTTTTGGACGGTATGGTCGTCAAAGTCGACAGCATCGATGCCCAGACAGATATGGGGTATACGGTCAAAAATCCCCGTTGGTCGGTTGCCTATAAGTTTCCTGCTATCGAAAAGGTGACAAAAGTCAAAGATGTCATCCTTCAGGTAGGGCGAACCGGAGCTGTAACTCCCGTGGCCGTTGTCGAACCGACCGATATCGAAGGGGTGACGGTCGAACGGGCGACGCTGCATAACTTTGACGAGATCGAACGTAAAGATATCCATATCGGTGACAGTGTCATCATCTTAAGAAGCGGTGATGTGATCCCTAAGATCATCAAAGTCCTGGCTGACCGCAGGGACGGAAGCGAGAAAAAGGTTTCCCGTCCGATGCAGTGCCCGGTATGTGAAAGCGAGCTGCTGGATGAGGGTACGATCATCAAGTGTCAAAACATCGCCTGCCGTGCCAGAGCTGTCAATGCGATCAGCTATTTCGCTTCCAAACCCTGTATGAATATCGACGGCCTGGGAGAGAAGATCGTTCAGACGCTTTATGATGCCCATCTTGTACGCTCAATCGAAGATATCTATAGACTGCAGCTTGATCAGCTTTTGGCCCTCGAAGGGTTTAAAGAGAAGAAGAGCCAGAACCTCTTGAATGCTATCGAAGCCTCCAAGGGGTGTGACTGTTGGCGTTTTATCAATGCGTTGGGAATCGATCATATCGGAGAGGTGAGCTCCAAAGATCTGTGCAACGCTTTTGGGCTTGAGTTTATGAATGCGGATATGGAAGCCGTTTTGGCTTTGGATGGTTTCGGAGAAGAGATGGCCAAAGCCTTTGTAGAGTTTTGTCATGTCAATGCGGAACGCATAGCCGCTTTGATACAGATTATTCAGCCTCAGCACATCATCAAAGAGACCGCTGCCGATAATGCGTTTTTAGGCAAGACCGTGGTTTTGACAGGTACGATGAGCCGATCACGGGGTGTTATCAAGACAGAGCTTGAAGCTTTAGGCGCCAAAGTAGCCGGGTCGGTATCGAAAAAGACCGATTTTCTGATCTATGGAGAAGATGCGGGAAGTAAGTATGATAAGGCTGTCAGTCTTGGCGTTACCGCATTGACCGAAGATGAGATGAAGGGGATGCTCTAACTTTTAAAAACGGTACTGTAAAGCCAGTGTAGAAAGTGAGTAACGGCTTGCGATACCGGCACCCTCATAGGTGGTTTGATAACCGCTAGAAAGATCGGTATATCGTGTGTAACCCTTCTGCTCAGGATACTGGACAAGAGTATAATCATATTTGAGAAAATAGTTTCGGGATAAGTTATAAGAGAGGGCCAGCGTTGCAGATTGATATGTTATATTACTGAAATAGCTATCAAATTGAATATTTCTTGCATGGTGGGTATCATAATCTTTAGCCTCACCGCGTAAGGAGTGGCTTACAGATGCATGAATATGAAGTGCATTAAACTTCCTGTGATAATCCAAAGAGGCGAAAAAAGTTTCAAACTGTTGCACGTAAGTAATACCCAGACCGCTGAAAGTGCCGCTGGTATCTCTAAAGGATGTTTCGGAATAGATATAAAATCCGTCGTAGGCTTTCCAACGACTCTTTTCGTAACGATAACCTAAGGAGAATGAAAATGAGTTGTCAAGTTTTTCTGATGCTTTGATCTCTATAATATCAATATCGGTAATAAGCGTATTCTCATGATGAGACCAGTGCGACCATTCACTGGTTGAAGGTATCATCCAGTCGTAATCATCCATGAGACTCTCAAAAGCAAAAAAACTTTTCTTATAGCTAAATGTCAATAGGGGCATTTTCTTTTTATGGTACATCACTTCTATCCCTGCCAAGATAGCTTGATCCGTTTTCCAAATCAGTTCACTCAGTTTTGAACTCCCGTCATAGACAAGTTCATAAGCTGTGGCAGAATAGTTTGATACTGTTAAAGAGATTCCTTGATTCTTCTCTTTTGCTTCCAATAGAGTGTTATAAAAAATGATTAAAAAAATAAGAGTAAGTTTGTAGGTATGCATCAATTTTGTTTTTAACGAATTATATCATAGGAAAAAATTAAATTTCATGTTTTTACGTTTATATCTAGAAGTCATCGCTCTTTTTTTCATCGTTTCCGCCCATCCAGTCAAAGAGTTTTAACGGAAGGGTGATCGTACGTTTGAGAATATTTAACGGAGCCATGATGATATCGGTTCCGAGGTCGACACTGATATCAGGATTGTCAAGTTTGCCCTCTATAGAGATCGTTGTTGTTAGTGATCCGTCGTCTCCCAATAGAATATACCCTGCGACAGGGACTGCCGAAAGTATCTTGCCCATATCTTTGAGTAAAAAGATGCGCAGCGACATATCGATGGTCTGCTTTTTGAGATCGATCTTCCCGCTTCCGAAGATATTGCTGCTGGATCCGTAGAGCTTTATCGTTTTGACATCGACAAGATCTTTGGCTTTCTCAAAAAGTATATGCCCTTTTTTGATCTTAAAGCCGTCGGCGTTAAATCCCGGAGACTGGAAGGTCAAGAGTGCAGGGACCGTATTGAAAAAAGAGAGGATATTGTTATAGAGCGCAAAACCCTTTGCTGTTGCGTCTTTGATTTTGATACCGCCGAAGGTTTTCTTTTCATCCCTTTTGATGTAAAAGTCAAAATTACCGCCCAGAATACCTTTGAAACTGATAAGGTTGGAGATAAAGGTATCATTGAACTTCTCTCCGAACAGTTCAATACGCTTGTTTTGCACATAGAGCATCGCCTGACCGTTTTGGTGTTTAAGATTGGCAAAAATACTGCCATCTTTTTCCACCTGGGCATTCAGTTGATCATAGATCAGAAGGTCCTGGTCGTTAAGCTGCAACTTACCGTCGTGGGCATTAATGCGGACCCCCTTTTCTCTCTCTTTGGGCGTCTCCTCCTGCTTTGTCTGCAAAAAGGGACGCAGGTCAAGGTCGACGGATTCCAAAGAGAGGTTAAGATACTCATCAAAAGTGAGTTTGATCTGTTTATTGACCGTAGCGACGATCCCTTTTTGAGGATCATGTGTTGCCGCCAGGAAAATCGTATTGTTTTTATCAGGATTCATATAGCCTTTCACGGGATAGTTTTCTATCGTGGCAAAAAGGTTGAAACTTTTAAAGTCCCGGGTAATCAGTCTGGCCTTGCCTTTTTCCAGCCCCTCTTTCTGCATAAAAGGGGAGAAAGGGATAAATTTTCCCAAGTCATCAAGATAAAGCTGGTAGGTATCTTTGAGTGTCTGGTAACCGATGGAGAGTTTGGGTTCATGGATAATGAGTTCCTCGGTAGCATTGATATCAAAATGGAGATGCTCTTTTTTAAAGTGCATCAGTGTCGGCTGTGTCATATCCAGATCAAAAGAGAGATTGGAAAGATCAATGGAACCGCTTTTGGTCAGTGTCTTATAGAGAGCCTCCAAGGAGCCTCTAAAACGATCTTTGTAGCGGAAATCGTCAATTAACAGATGCATCCCCTTATTTATGGAGAGCTCTATTTGTTGAAGACTGATCGCACCGTCGCTGCTGACAAGATTGACAGATCGGTCTGTCGTAAAATGAAGACCCCGGGAGGAGTCACAGGCAAACGAGAAGGGGTAATCAAGATTGTAAGAGACATTGTTATCCAGCTGAAACAGTAGCTTGTCGACACTTAATCTCAGGTCGGAGTGCTGTTTTTTTAAGTCGAGTGAGCCTTGTAGGAGTGCATGGAAACGCTCTTTATGTAGGAAGGTCACGGGGCTAAAAGTCAGCTTCTCATCAAGGTAGGAGATACTGTTTTTTTGGATGGTCAGAGGGATCTGGTCAAACAGTCTCCATGATGAGTCGCCGTTATGGATCTTATAGCCGTTTTGTAAAATCTGGATACGACTGTTCAAGGGTTTTTGAAGTTCTACTGAAGCGAGTTTGAACTTGGTCGTGTTACACTCGATAGTTCCGATCTTTTTTTGCATGTCAAAACTGCCGGAGAGGGTCGCATGAAATCTGTCCTGCTCGATCTGTGTCGGGTGGATGATAAGTTTATTATCTTCAAAAGAGAGATGTCCCGAATGTATAAAAGTTTTATACCCCTGGACTTGAAGTTTGGCATCTTCCAGTTTAATATCACCCCATACCGAGGTCTTTTTCTCCATAAGATCAAGCCCCAGGACAATTGAGATATCATTGTTACCGCTTTGCTGCGTCACAGGAAGCTTTAGATTATAGTTGGCTAGAAGCGTCAACAGGTCATCGCTGAGCTGCTCTTTGCTGTTAAAGTGAAGTTTGAGAAAGGGGTGTGAAATCAAATAGAGCAGTTCGACCTTGGTATCATGGATTAAATGATCTTTATATTGCGATTCATAGGCTTCGATATAGAGCGAGACATCTTTAAAAGTGACTTTGGCTTTCGGGGCATCCAGCGGGGCCAGTTTGTCGTCGAAGCGGTAAGAGACATCTTCTAAAAGAACTTCAGCATGAAGGTTTTGCAAAAAATCGGCCGGCTGCGTCAACGGAAAATGGCTGGAGAGTTTCTGGATCGTATAACTTTTGGAGATCAGCTTGTCAAAGATCCAGGGGGAGACGTTGGGTGAGATATCGATAAAGTTACGTATGAAGCCAAGGTCAGTGATCTTATCAGCTTTGGCATCGATGCTGACGATCCCGTTTTTGTGGTGGATATCCAGATCGGCTTCCAGGTCTCCTTTGAGGGAGATATGGGTTGTAAACGCGATATGGTTATCTTTTTTATGCAGTACCGCGTCCCCTTTGAGTGTTGTTTGCAGTTTGGCGACATATAGAGAAAACCCTTCGCTTGTTATCGACTCTTTATGGAGGAGAAAGCGCGTAGAGAGACGAAACCTGTCGGACTCGATATGAAGCTTTTTATCTTCATAGGCGATGGTGATACTTTGATTGTTGGTGTGGTAGTGCCCGATATAAAGCTTTTCGACGGTATTGTTGATGATCCGCAACAGGATGTTGATATTGGGAAGCTTTAACTCACTCTCTTCACGGGAGAGATTGGTTATCGCGTTGGCGTGTATTTTAAGTTTTTTATCCCATTTGATGTATAATTTTGAAATTTTATGGTCAAAGAGTGTGATCTCATCGAGTGAAATCCCCTGTTTAGCCCAGATCAAAAGAGCAAATACTGCAATGATAAAACTGATTAAAATAGCAAAAAAGAGTCTATGGATGATTGAGATAGCTCTTTTAGTATGTCTGGCTTTCATCTATTATCTCGCCCAGCCAGTGGCTGTTACAAAAGTTGTTTATATTCCACAAGGTTCTATAACAAAAATTATAACACATCTCAAAGAGGAAAAGTTACCGGTTAGCCGTCTGGACCGCTATATGATTCGGCTTTTCGGCCAGCCGCAAAGCGGATGGATCGATCTGAAGACCAACTACCAGACACAAGGAGAGTTCCTCTACCGGCTGTGTCACTCTAAAGCGGCGGTTAAGACGGTAACCCTGGTCCCGGGAGAGACGACACACTTTTTCATCAAGGCTTTGAGCGAAACATTTGAGTTGGATGAGCTGAAACTCCGAGAGTTTTATGAAGAGAGAACGCCTATAAAAGAGGGGTACTTTATTCCTGAAAGTTACAATATCCCTATCGGTATCAAAGAGGAGTATCTTATCTATATTCTCTTGGAGTTCGCAAAAAGCAAACATCAAGAGCTTGCCGAAAAGCTCTTTGGCAGCTACAATGAATCCCAGTGGTTTCGGTATCTGCGTATTGCATCCGTTATACAAAAAGAGGCGGCAAACAAAGAGGAGATGCCTCTTGTCGCTTCGGTTATCTTTAACCGTCTGAAAAAGAATATGCGTCTGCAGATGGACGGAACGCTCAACTACGGGATCTATTCGCACCAAAGGGTGACACCTTACAGAATACGCCATGACAAGACACCCTATAATACCTATAAGTATAGAGGTATCCCGCCGTTACCGGTATGTGTTGTCAGCAGTGATGCGATTATCGCAGCCATAAAGCCTTCAAAGACAGAATACCTCTATTTTTTCAAGAACAAAAAGGGTACTCACGATTTTACGCGTTACTATTCTACACACCTAAAAAACATAGGAAATGGGAAAAAATGAAACACTTTGGCCTGGTTCGGCAATTCTGGCAGATGCTTTAGTACAAAAACAAGAAGTTGCTGGTAAGATTGCAGGATAAAATATTCCAAAACTGAGGAAATAATCATGTCTAAGATTATCTGGTCGAAAATTGATGAGGCTCCGGCTTTAGCAACGTATTCATTCCTACCGATTGTACAGAAGTTCTGTAAAGCTGGTGGTGTTGAAGTTGAACTTAGTGATATCTCACTAGCAGGTCGTGTACTTGCCGCTATGGGCAAGGGCGAAGATGAACTGGCTAAAATGGGCGAGATTGTTCTACAGCCAGAAGGTAATATCATTAAGCTTCCAAACATCTCTGC
>JBFEYF010000119.1:0-6655 GCA_041562295.1 Sulfurimonadaceae bacterium | reverse complement strand
GAGGTACTCACTTTACGCCGCTTATAGTAGTAGTGGCGCTTATCTCCGAAGCTCGCAACCGCTTTTGCATGCTCCAGCGGGTAAAACGGTGTTACATTAAAGTTTGAGATCGTAGTATCGGGCACTACGGAGGTCACTTCATGGATCTTTTTTTCATTGCTTTCGCGTACGTTTTCGTTGATGATCGTAAATTGTGACAGGTGACTCTCGACATTTTGTGTCTGTTCAAACTCATACGCCAGTTCAGCGATCTTTCCGTCAAGAAAACGGTCTTTGATCGTGATCTTTGACGTTCGGTAGTGGCGTTTACGAAGCTCTATGCCGATCGGGTCACGGGAGAGGTTACCCGCCTTGTCGATAGCTACGACAGTCGCCTGAAAATGTTTTTCTGTCACCGGCCAGGCGATCAAAGAGATAAAATACCCCTCTTTAAAAAAGGGCTGGGGAATAAATTTCTTACCGAAGTTCGTCTCGATATAAAGCTGATCGAGGTGCTCATCTTTAGCTTGAAAAATCACCAGTGCCGAACCGCCTCGGGTAATCCCGTAACTGTTTTCAATAAGCGAGAGTGTCGGTTTTCTCTGGTCTAACACAATAGAGCGCTTTTCTACGATGCGGTTACCCGCAAAAAAGTCCCATTTACTGCCGTCAACGGCTTCTACATACAACATCGCATCCGATGTCTTAAGATAACCGCCGACTTTGGGATAGGTAATATCCAGCTCTAAACGTGTCTGTTTTGAAGGTTCGGTAAATGTCTGAGTGCTCAGGACCCGTTTTTCGTTCTTACTGACCATGATCACTTTATAGTGGCTGATACCGCTTTCATCTTCGATCACAACTTTGATCGGTTTTTTCAGATTCCAGTGGATCTCATTGTCAATGGTAATCTTCGGCATCTGGCGTTCAAATGTCTTTGAGTTGTACAGATAGACAACGCCTCCGATGATTCCGATAAAAAAGAGTAAAAAGAGTACTGATGAAGCACTGTTTTTCTTTCTTCGTCTCATGCAATTTCCTTCTTTATAATTTCGATAATCTTGGCTTTAATCGACTCCATCGATTCGCGGCTTTGAAAACCGCTGGCACGTTTATGGCCGCCGCCGTTAAAATGTGATGCGACTTTATTAACATCTACGATACCCTTCGAACGCAAAGAGCCTTTGACGATTCCGGGCTTTTCGCTGCGCAGTACCAATGCGATCTGCACAACCCCCATCGTCATAACCATACGAAGAGCTTCCTCCGTATCGGTATGTTGAGCCCCCGTTGCTTCGAACATCGCCTCATCTGCATAGATATAAGCCAATCTTCCATCCATATGCAGACTTAGAGTATCCATCATTTTTGAGGCCAGCCGCATCCTGGCCAGCGAATGCTGTTCGTAAAGCATATCCCGGCTCAACTCAGGATCGGCACCCAGACGCACCAGTTCGGAGGCAGTCTCAAAGAGTTCAGGCGTCACTCTGTCGCTTCCAAAGCTTAATGAATCGGAGACGATACCGGTGTAAAGTGACTGTGCCGCCTTCTCACTGATCTTCCATCCCGCAGCTTTAAACAGCCTGTAGACAACTTCTGTCGCACTGACACATGCCGTCTGTAAAACATTTATTGTTCCATAATGGTCATTCGAGACATGATGATCGATATTTATCAACTCGGAATCGACACATTCGACCCCCAGGCGTTCCAGACTCCCGCAATCAAAAGATAGAGCTAAGTCATACTGCTTTGGCAAAGTGTGCTGCAGCTTATCGACATAGGCGATCTTTGTGAGATTGTGGCTGATCTCTTGGGATGCATTAAAAAGATAGACCTTTTTTTGCTTACGCCACAGGATGTCATAGATTGCCGAGGCACTCCCCAGAGTGTCGGCATCCGGATTTAAGTGGGTCAACAAAAGTACCTTCGAAGCCTGTTCAATCTTTGACACAACTTCCGATACCGTTACAGGATCCACTCTTACCCTTTCTCTACATATAATTTTTCGGATTTTGCAATTTTATCCAAAGTTTGTTAAATAATGATTTACTGTTAACATTAGTAGATTTTCTTTTATCTCATCGTTTTATCTTTTCCGTTCATCGAAAAGACATAGGAGAGGATCTCGGCAACCGCGGCAAACAGCTCTTCTGGAATGGTCTGTTCCAGGTCAACATCTTTATAAAGGGCCCTGGCCAAAGGAGGGTTTTGTGCGATATGCACTCCGTTTTCTCTGGCTATCTCTTTGATCTTAAGCGCGATATTGTTCATACCTTTGGCGATCACTTTGGGTGCATGATCCCCCTTTTCCGGGTTATATCTTAATGCAACCGCATAGTGTGTCGGATTGGTCACGACGACATCGGCATTGGGTACTTCAGCCATCATACGTTTTCGCGACATCTGCATCTGGATCTGTCGGATCTTCTGCTTTACCAAAGGATCCCCCTCCATCTGCTTCATCTCATCCTTGACTTCCTGTTTGGACATACGCAGTTTTTGAAAATACTGATAACGCACGATCAAGATATCTGCCAATGCGAAGATCAGTGTCACCAAAAGCATGATCAAAGCGATGATAACCGCCTTCTCGGCAAGCCACTCAAGTTGGACGTTATACCCGAAAAGTGCCACGGTAGGTAGTTCTTTGATAAACATCCCAAAGAAGATAAATGCAACGCCCAGCGTCACTAAGGCTTTAAGGGTAATTTTAAACCCCTCGATCACCTTTTTTAAAGAGAAGAGGTTTTTGAGTCCCTTGATCGGGTCGATCTTTTTCAGATCCGGTACCAAAGGCTTGGTCGTAAAGAGAAATCCGAACTGGGCCAATCCGCCCAGGATTCCTGCAATGGCGACAGCCAAAGCGACAGGGATGACCATGATCAAAAACTCCTTGGCCAGGATGATCGCAATAGAGGTTACATTGCTTATGGTGATCGGCTGATCAAAGATATTGAACATATGGATAAAGGTCTGTTTGATATGATCCCCGATAAACGGGACCAGGACAAGGAATGCCAGTATCGCGACAAAAAGGGTAAAGAGCCCCGAAACATCCTGGCTTTTGGGGACATTCCCCTCTTTCCTGGCATCTTCGATCTTCTTGGCGGAGGGTTCTTCGGTCTTTTCCTGATCGTCTGCCACGGATCATCCTTTATTCAATACGTCTCATTGGCACAGCCTATAAGACTAGGTTAACACTGGGTTTCACTCGGCATGTTGCCCATGACGCCAGTGTCATTAACGGCGTAAACTAAATGTTACATAGAGTTAAAAAAAGGCGCCAGCGCCGTGAGCCCGCTGCTGAAGCGGACATAGCGTCAGTGCAGTGATTGTGACTTGTTCCAATCACCTATTTATAATGAAGGTTGATTTCAATCAATCTTCATAGATATGTCGGGCCAGACAGCCTGATGAATCGTACTTCCGGTACTGATCGCATCGATACCGGTCTGGGCATACGACTCAACAGTTTGCAGTGAGATATTTCCCGAAGCTTCCAGCCTTACCTTCGGATGGCTTGCATCTCTTAGCGCCACAACCTCTTTGACCTCATCGGGTCGCATATTGTCACACATAACGATATCGGCACCCGCTTCCATAGCCTCTTTGGCAATCGCCAACGTCTCAGCTTCCACTTCAATCGTTGTTGTAAACGGAATCTTTTTACGTGCTTCTTTGATATATAAAGCCAAATCATCTATTGTTTTCAGATGCGTATCTTTGAGCATCAACGCATCATCCAGCCCCATACGGTGGTTAGTCGCACCTCCGACCCGAGAAGCGTACTTCTCAAAAAGCCTCAATTGCGGACGGGTCTTGCGCGTATCCAACAGCATCACATCATACTTTTGTACGATATCTACATATTGCCGTGTCAAGCCTGCAATTCCGCTGGCATGATGCAGAATATTGAGCATCGTACGCTCTATGCGAAGCAGGGTATGCGAATCACCTTTAAAGGTTGCCAGTTTCTCACCTTTGGTGAATTTTTCCCCGTCATGTTTGAGCCACGTGATCTCATAAGGGTCCATCTTGGCCAAAACCTCGATATACTCTACACCGGCTAACACACCGTCACTTTTGGCTATCAGATAACCGCTTTGCTGTGTTGAAGGCATGATCTTCGCATACAGATCTCCCCTGCCGATATCTTCTGCCAGTGTGTTACGGACAAATGTTTCCATCATCAGAGTGCCAGCATTCTTTCGAGTGCGATTTTCGCATTTTTCTGCACTGTCTCATCCAGGAAGATCTCGTTGATCGGTTCACCCTCATCAATTGCTTTAAGTGTCAAGTAGACATCTTCCAACGTCGTCTCATTCATGGTAGGACACTCAGGCTTCGTCGAGGAGAGTACATAGGTGTTTTTCTCTCTTAAGCGGTTGACCAGGTTAAACTCGGTTCCCACGGCTACTTTTTGCTCCGGATCCAGTTCTGCGATATAGCGGATGAGCTGGCTTGTCGAACCGACAAAGTCCGATGCCGCACACACTTCGGGCTTACACTCAGGGTGTGTCACGATCTTGATACCCGGGAACTTCTTGCGGTAAAAGTCGATATCACTCACCTCAAAAAGCTGATGTACCGAACAAAATCCGTCATAACAGATGATATCGGCCTCTTTGGGATCTGTTCCGTCACCGATGACACAAGATTTTAACCCCATATCAACTGCGATATTCTGTCCCAGGCACTTATCCGGTACGAAAAGTATCTTTTTACCCGACTTTAACGCATTGGTAATAATCGTCTTGGCATTGGAGGAGGTACAGACCATACCGCCCATCTCACCTACTTTGGCCTTAACAGCCGCCGAAGAGTTGATATAGGTGATCGGCATAATCTCATCTTTGGCTATGCCGTTAGCTTCCAAAAAGGCTACCGAATTGTCGTAATACTCCGTAGAGATCATACGGGCCATAGAACAGCAGGCGATCTTAGGCATGACGACCCGTTTTTGGGGACTGAGTACCTTGACACTTTCCCCCATAAATCCGACGCCGCAAAAGAGTACAAATTCACTTTCGTCCGCTTTACATTTGCGTGCCAGCTCCAGACTGTCTCCCGTAATATCCGCAAGTTCATAAACTTCATCTCTTTGGTAAAAATGGGCTACTACGGTGACGGATAGCTTCTTTTTATAGGCTAAGATAGCCTCTTTAAGTTGTTCGTTTGATAAACCAGTTACACTCAATTTAAAATCCATACGTTTTTATATTTTTGACATAATACCACAATTTTGTATAGGGTTAATTTGTGGCTAATGGGCTTTGGACTATAATGCATCTCTTATTTTCATAAAAAGGAACGAAATTGGATTTTAACATTAATATCGTTTTTTATATTATCGCCTACGTTGTCGGCGGTATCCCCTTCGGTGTTTTACTGGCTAAAAAGTATGCCGGTGTAGATGTCAGAGAAAGCGGAAGCAAGAGTATCGGTGCGACCAACGTTTTACGTGTTGTCAAAGAACAAAACCCGGCTCTTGCGAAAAAGCTTTCTGCCGCCACGCTGGCGTTTGACGCGATCAAAGGTGCGGCAGTCCTGGGATTGGCTATGCTTTTTGAGGTCTCGGATATGACCCTGTGGAGTATTGCCGTATTGGCTGTTTTGGGACACTGTTTCTCACCGTTTTTGAAGTTTAACGGAGGCAAGGGGGTCGCCACAGCTATCGGTACGATCCTGGTACTGCTGCCTGTCGAAGCGGCTGTCGGCCTCGCTGTATGGTTTATCGTAGCCAAGACCCTGAAGATATCATCGATCTCATCTTTAAGCGGTGTTATTGCGGCAGTGGCCTCATCGTTTTTCATATCACCTGAGATCCCTCATGCCCCTATGGTCATTTTGGGTCTGATCATCTTTTATAAACACATTCCCAATATTATGCGTCTGATTAAAAAAGAGGAGAAAGCGGTCGTTTGACCCTCTCCTATGACTATCAAAATAGAAAAGCTCACTTTTGATACCATCATCGGTATCCTGGAGCATGAACGGCACACCCCTCAAAGAGTTCTAATCGATCTCGTGATCGATTATGAGTTTGATGAAAAGAGTTCGGATTTTATCAATTATGCAGAAGTCGCGAGCTTCATTGAAGAAGTGATGCAAAAAGAGCAATTTGAGCTTTTGGAAACTGCATTATTACGCCTGACAACACTCATTAAAAAAAATTTTCCGCTTTCTCAAAAGATCCTTCTGACTATAAGCAAACCCGATATTATCGATAACTGCTCGGTCTCTCTTACTATGGAAAAATCATTTCTTTAAAAAAATTGAAACAAAGCTTATACAAAACTAAAAAACTGTGCTATACTTTCAAAAATTTTTAAGAGAACAGGATTACTTTTATGAGAATATTAATCATTGAAGATGAAGTAACACTCAACAAGATGCTTGCCGAAGGACTCAAAGAGTTCGGTTACCAAAGCGATGTTGTTGAAAACTTAAAGGATGGTGAGTACTATCTGGATATCCGCAACTATGATCTGATCCTTACTGACTGGATGCTTCCTGACGGAAACGGAATTGACATTATCCCAACGGTAAAACAGACTTCTCCAAAAACTGTCGTAGTCGTTCTTTCTGCCCGTGATGATAAAGAGAGCGAGATCGAAGCACTGCGTGCCGGAGCTGACGACTATATCCGCAAACCTTTTGATTTTGATGTACT
>JBFEYF010000118.1:0-6661 GCA_041562295.1 Sulfurimonadaceae bacterium | reverse complement strand
GATAGAGTGATCCTCTTTAAACCACTTCAGCGGGTTGTGTGAATAGTGGATATGTGTGGCGAAATAGATCATCGTGATCATAAAAAGAAGGGATACGACGGTGATCTTCTTGGCATGGGCATAGGAGAAGTTCGCTATTTTACGAAGTATCTTATCCATAAGGTCGATAGTGCCGCTCTCCGTTTGTACTGCTTTGCGTTTGGTCGGGAAAATGGCCAAAAGCGCGGGAAGCAGAATAAGGCTAAACAGCAGTAAAAGCAGGATACCGGCTGCAGCGAACATCCCCAGGTCGGCTACCGGGGCAACGCCCGAGAAAGAGAACGAGGCGATACCGGCAGCTGTGGTCAGTGAGGTCATGATGATGGCAAAGCCCGAGTGCTTGAGTACATAGGCAATAGCATCGCCTTTGTTTCCGTGCATGTCATAGTGTTTAAAAAAGATGGCTAACACGTGAACCGAGGCACCGATACCGACGGCTAAAAGCAGTGAAGGCAGGATCTGGGTGACTACTTTTAACGGGGTACCGGTTAAGGCCATCAGGGCGATCGTAGAGATGACGCCCAGGATAACAGTAAGAAGCGGGAGGATAACACCCGAAACACGTCTGAAAAGCAGGCTCAGGAAAATAAGGATGGTCAGGATGATAAGGCCGTTGAACTTTTTCATATCTCCCATCATCGATGCTTTGAGATAAGCTGTTACCGCTGGCGAACCGGCAAAGAAGATCTTAAATGCTTCACCGTTATACCCTTTGAGTATCTCTTGGGTAGCCAGTACCATCTCACTGTTCTCTTTGTCTGTGATAAACTTTTTGGGCGCTGTCGACTCTTCATCTTCAAAGCCGCCAAACTCATCTTCGGCTTTTTTAACGCCGAGTGAGGTATAGGTGTTGGATTCCAAAACGATAACGGTAAAGGTTCCGTCCTCGGAGATCAGGATATTTTTATAGAGCGGGTTTGCCAGTGCCGTTTGCTTGATCTTCTCCAGACTCGCGCTATCTTCGGGCCAGTGTTCGAAAAGGTCCTCAACCAAAAGGGTCTCTTTGGTCCCTTGGGTATTTCGCGCATTGATCAGGGAGGTGATGTCATTGAGATAGGGAACCTTCTCTTTGAGCTCGTTGTGCAGTTTTCGAAGCTTTACCAGGTGCTCTCTTTTAAAGATATCATCGGTCTTGATCGCGATGACCAGCTTTTCGTCCCGGCCGAACTGCTCTCTAAAGGCATCATAGGTGATGCGTGCAGGATCACTTTCGTGTAAAAAAGCTTCGGTAGAGGTATCTACGGTCATTTTGGGCAGATTTGACATCAAAAATGCCACGAAAAGAAGGATTCCAATTAGAACCTTATACTTGTTTCGAAAGACAAAATAACCAAGCTTCTCCAGCTGGTTATCAATTGCATCAATCAATATTCTCATCTATTTTCCTTTGTTAGCAGTGCGTTTTGCACCATCTGTGAAAGTTGTAACGCGACATCTTCAACCGTAGAGTTGACGAAATCGTTTTGCATCTGCGGATCGTTGGAGACCATCGCTTTGCGTATCGGCTCGCTTGTAATATAAAAAGAGAGGCTCCCGATAACCATAAAGTGGATCACCAAGGGACTGACGTTGACAAAGATCCCCTCCTGTACACCCTGAACGATGATCGCTTTGATCGTTGTCAATATACGGTACATCTGCGCTTTGGTAGTGTCGGGCATATTGTCCCCGCCTCCCGCAACTTCCCGCATCAAAATCGAAGTCATGTGGGGACGGCTTCCGTTCTCTTTGGCAAAGGTAGTGATATAGGCATTGAGCTTATCGAGCGCGCTGTGCTGCTGGGCGACACTTTCGAGGATCGCATCGGCCATCGGCTTCATATGGTGCAGCAGTACCGCTTCATAGAGTCTGCGTTTATCCTTGAAGTGGTAATAGATCGTCGCTTTGTTCACGCCTGCAGATTCCGCAAGTTCATCCATAATAGTCCCGGTGAACCCTTTTTTAGCAAAAAACTGCGCTGCATGTTCCAAAATTTTATCTGCGCTGCTGGCACGTGCCATAAGACCCCTTTGACAAAGTGATGGACAACTCTATCATAAACGAAGGGATAAAGTCAACTAACTAGTTAGTTAGGAATAATCTTTTACAAAAAAAAGTGTATAATTGGGAAAAAACGGAGTCGTAGGTGAAAAATCTATTAAAACGGTGGTGGAGACGTCTGTCGTGGCCGCAAAACCGGATGCTGGCAGAGTGGGAGGCACAAAAAGGTGTTATTCTGGCTTTTCCCCATGAAGATACGGACTGGAGTGATTACCTGGAAGAGGCGCGGCAGTGTGTTGTCGACATCGCCAAGGCCATAGCGCGGTTTGAACCGGTCTATCTGATCTGCAGGGATGCAGCCCATACGAAAAGCTATTTTCCGCGTCTGGACAGGATCACCTATATCGAGGCCGATTTTAATGATACCTGGATGCGTGACGCCATCGCTTTGAGCGTGAGAAAAGAGGGCAAGACCCATTTCGCAGGGTTTACCTTTAACGGATGGGGCGGCAAGTTTGACGCGACACTGGATAACGCTCTTAATGACCTGCTTTTTGAAGAGGGGGTTTTCGGCAACCACTATACGGAGTATGATCTGGTTTTGGAAGGGGGCGCAGTAGAGAGTGACGGACGCGGTGTGATCATGACGACCACCTCCTGTTTGCATAACCCCAACAGAAATCCCCATCTGGATACGGATGAGATCGAATCGCATCTGAGAGCATCGCTATATGCTACCAAAATATTGTGGCTTAACAGCGGCGAGCTGGAAGGTGATGATACTGACGGTCATATCGATACCCTGGCCCGTTTTTGTGATGAACGCACGATCGCCTATGTGGGCGTTCCTCCCCGAAGCGATGTCCATTACGAAGCCTTTGCCGCTATGGAACGGGAATTGGAAGCTTTTACCGACAGCGGCGGGCGTCCCTATAAACTGGTGTCACTCCCTTTTGTCTCACCGCTTTATTATGAGGGAGAACGTCTGCCGGCAACCTATGCGAACTTTTTGATCATCAACGGTGCGGTTTTGGTCCCGACCTACGGGGTCAAAGAGGATAGAGAAGCGCTGAAGATACTGCAGGAGTGCTTTCCCCAGCATGAGATCATCGGCATTGACTGCCGCGTCTTAGTCAAACAGCACGGAAGTCTTCACTGTATGACGATGCAGCTGGCACAATAGGCTCTGATGCGTTTTAGCCTTCTGCTTCTTCCTCTGCTGCTACTCTTTTTTGGCGGGTGCAGTCACCGGATACCGAAAAAGGGTGAGAAGAGGGTCGTACGAGAGTATAAGCCTCCCAAGAAATATGTCAGGCACAGTTCTGCTGCAAGCAGGGCCTATAAACGCAGGGTGGCGCATCTGAGAAAAGCGGCAGCTCCCTATTGGGGTGCACAGGCACGGGTCGCTTCCCGTTACGAATATGTCAAGTATATGCAGCACTACAAGGCACGTGCCACAATCGATTTTCGACGGGCCCGGGTACGGGTAGAGACAACGGTAGATCGTCAGGCCAAGTGGGTACTCAAAAAAGCGATCATGACGACGCTTTTGGCACCCAATGATCCCCGCAAAATTGATCTTTTTTCAGCGCGCAACCGCATTGAAAAAGGGGTGCCGTTTCTTTTTAGCCGTGTCAGGGACCGTGACGGCAAGCCGATCCGGTGGCGATGGCGTGCCGGACGTTATGCTGACTATCTTATTGCACACCGGCTCAAAAAAGAGCGGGTCCTGACCTCCCGGGGTAAAAAGAACAGATACTATGTCACTTTTGATATCGAACGGGATTTTATCAAGGGTACGGGGCGCGGCAGTTACCGAAGTATTGTCAATAAGCAGGCGCGCCGTTTCGGTATCGATCCCGCACTGATCCTGGCGCTTATCGAGACTGAAAGCCATTTCAACCCCTATGCGACCAGTGCGATCCCCGCTTACGGATTGATGCAGGTAGTGCCCGGCAGTGCGGGAAAAGATGCCTGGCATTTTGTCAAAAAAAGAAAAGGACGTCCCAGTCGAAACTATCTTTTTAATCCGGCAAACAATATAGAACTGGGTACGGCCTATGTGCATTTGCTGATGAACCGCTACCTTGCCAAGGTGCGTCACCCTCTGTCCAGAGAGTATTGTGCCATCGCCGCATACAATACGGGAAGCGGAAATGTCTTGCGTTCGTTTGCCAAAAACAGAGAGGAGGCTTTCAGACGGATCAACCGCCTGAGTCCCAAACAGCTCTTTTACCATCTCAAAAAGCGGCTTCCTTATGCCGAAACCCGTCGTTATATCAAAAAGGTGACACGCGCCAAACGTAAATATAGAAGTTAAAAACAGTGAATCATACACTTTTTAATAAGCTGAAATTATCGAAAAAAACAGGTGAGATTATAGTAGAAATCTTTTTGAAAAATAGGGGTAATATTTTTAAGAAATTCACCGATTTTTTGTTATGATACGCCTGCTTTGGAATAGCTGCTGCTTGGATAAAGCAATGAGTTTCGATCTCAAGGAAGGGTGATGGGTTTTCTTCAAAATAGTATACTGGGATCAGCTACGGATGACTATACGGTTATGTTTGACGACCTGAGTGATGACGCGCAGGAGAAGCTGTGCCGGATGGAACATCACGACAGCTGCTGGCAGATGTTGCCGCTTGCCCATCTTTATGAGAGCAAACATAAACTCTCCCAAAACGAGATCGATGATGCGGCACTTTTGACCGTCGGTTTTTACCACTAAAACGCTAAAAACTTCTATATTATAATCCAGCACCATTATTAAGTATAAGATAAACAAATTTCTAATAGAATAGATGAAGCCAAACCTGTTGTGAGACAGGGACGGAAAGCCACGAGTCTTGATGAAAAGATAGTCGGGTTGCTGCCATCTATAAAGATGTTCTTCTTCACCTGCTTCAAGACATTGGCCCGTAAAAGGGGAGAGATGTTCCGCAAAAACTGTAATAGCAAAGTACTTTTAGATGTTGTTTAGCTATAAAAAACCGTTACCTGAGACGGTCAAGTTTCAACGTCTGCTTATGGGATGGCTTGCTATCGCCGCACTTTTTACCCAGCAGGTGGAACTGATATGGGCTTTTTTTGTCCTGACGCTTATCGGGATCGCAACCGGAACAGCATACAGCCCGATCACCCTTTTTTACCGTCTTTTTTCGAAGTTTTTTGCCCTCCCTTTAGTGAGACTTTCGACACACCATATACGTTACTATCAGATCAATACGGCTGTAGATTTTATCGATCATCTGCTGCGTATCATCGCTTCATCTGCCGCACTCCTGTTGTGGTATGCCCATTTTGAGACAGCGGCATGGGTATTGATCGCATTTTTATCGGTCTTTATGATGCTGAGTGCCTATTTCGGTTTTTGCCTCTCTGCATTGACCTATATCCTGTTGCAGCGTATGACCAAAAAAGATCAGGCACGGTGTCAGGCGGGATCAGATGAAGAGAAATATATCAATGCGAACTGTACCCTGGCACGCAACTGTTTTACCCCCTATAAACGGTGTGACAGCTGCCATGTATCGATAAGCGAATGTCTGGGAACCAAATATAATACGCTGGTCCTTTTTATCGGGTTGGCGATGTCCCTGTTTCTTTTCATCGAAGAGGCTTATCTTATCCAGATTGATATCATAGTTATCATGGGACTCTTTTTCTGGCTGGGGTACCAGATCAACTACAATACGGACGCTTTGGCGCAAAGTAACGATACCAATATCAGGTTAAACAGCCAGCTTCAGGCCTATAACCAGACACTCGAGGATGAGGTGCAAAAGCGTACGGCCGAGATTGAACATCTGGTGCGCTACGATCAGCTTACAGGTATCTATAACCGTTACTGGTTTGAAAAGATCACCCAGGAAGCCTTGGATCAACTCAAAGAGGGTGATAAAAGCTATGTGATGGCATTTTTGGATCTGGACTGTTTTAAAGAGGTCAATGATACGGCAGGGCATCTGGCCGGAGATGAGCTTCTTCGCCAGGTATCACAATTGATGCAGTCGCTTTTGGACCCCCAGGACCGTTTGGCACGTTTGGGTGGGGACGAGTTTGGTATCTTGTTTGAAAACAAGGATATTAACGAGGCCCAAAAACTTTCCCAACAGCTATGCGAAGCGATTGATGCTTACCGTTTTGAGTGGAAAGAGCACCCTTTTCATATCGGGGTCAGTATCGGCCTGGTTGCTTTAAAATCTGATTCGGTCGATCTGGGCCGCCTTTTTGGACAGGCGGATGCCGCATGTTACAAGGTAAAGGGGACCGGTCGCAACGGCGTGGCCGTCTATGAAGATTAACGAGTCGTTAACACTTTTACGCTATGCTTTAGGTAAGGAGTTATTATGAAGTTTAAAAAAGATCATGAACCGCGTCTGAATGATATGGATGACTACCACCGCCCGATGCCGAAAAAGAAGTTACGCACGATACTATTGGCATTTCTTCTTGTCGGTGCCGTATGGGCACTTTACAAAGGCATAGAGGTAATGATTCTGCAGCCTTAAAAGAAGGTGTTCAAGATAAGGCTAAAACGGTCATCAGCCCGGTAAAAGCGCTCTCTGTATTCATAAGAGAGCTGCAGAGCGCTGTTTTGGGTAAGTCGCCAGTTTTGGGTGAAGGTGACGATATCCTG
>JBFEYF010000117.1:0-6743 GCA_041562295.1 Sulfurimonadaceae bacterium | reverse complement strand
GGTAGTGCTGTTGGCGGCTACCGCTTTGACGATCACCTCATCTTTGGTCGCCAGCTCTTGGAGCATCTTCGGGTCGGTTGCGCTGTTTTGGGCCAGTTTCAGATGGATCACTTCGTCATCAAGGGCAAAAAGCTTTTGCATACAGGGCAAGGGGAGTGACTCATTCGAAGCGAGTGCGGCAAGGATCTCTCTGTCGCTGCTCTCGCAAAGAGATGAGAGCGTTGCCGTATCCACTACGCCATTGCCCGCCAAAAAAGTATCCACTCTCAGATCCTTCAGATCCAAGAGCCTTTGGATCATCTGCGGCGTCAGCGAACGGTTGGCCCCCACCTCGGGATAGCGTCCGATCTCCTGCAGCATCTCGTCAAAGAGTTCCTCATCCATCACCATCTCGGCTGCCGCAATCGCGGCATGTTCGGGGTAGCTTTGCAGCAGTTCTCTTTTGAGCTCTTTTCCCAGACACTTATTGGCCGCCAGCTGCAAGAGTGTCTGTTCGTCAGGCTGCTGTAAAAGCAGTGATGCGGTCGTATCATCAAGTGCACTGCTTGCGGCGATAAACGGGCCCAAACGGGCATCACCCTTTTGGGCTATCGCTTTGAGTGTGGCGGTTGAGAGGTGTTCGTTTAAGACCATCGCCTGCACGATCTGATGCTCGACACTTTTGCTCTCGCCCTTCACCCCTTTTTGTATCGGTTCCAACGCAAAGATGGCGTCCAGCAGCTGAGTGTTAGAAGATCTTCCGACCGTCTCAAGTATTCCCATAGGAGAGTATTCGATGTTGTGGTTATGCTCGATATCGGAATAGAAGCGGCGTGTGATAGCGGCACTCAGATCCCGGTTGGCATCATTTTCAAAAAGAGACTCCCCCGCCCAGTCAAAAAGCGGCAGCAGTTTGATAAAGATATCATCACTGATCAAACTATTGGTCAGATAACTTAAGATCCGTTCATTATCGGCGGAGAGTTTCAAACTGATATAGAGCCCCTCCTGATGAATCGATTGTGCAACGGCGCTTTCAAACGCCTCTATCGTCACAGTCGGAAATCTTTTCTCTGCTTCGATACTATCGATCTCCTCCTCCTGCAAAGGGGAGAGTATCCGCCCTTTGATAACTAAAGCGGCATCATCTTCTATCGTCTGCGTCAACCGGATACGGTCAAGTTCCAAAAGCTCTTTAAGCTCTACAAGCGAGAAGTTTTTGGGTCGCCCTAAAAGGGCGACGCTCTTTCCTTCAAGCGCATCGAGTTCGATCATCTATGTAGGACCCTCTCCAGCGAATAGCGCATATCTTCGTCAAGCTCCATGCTTTTTTGCATCCATGCAAGATATCCGGGATCTTCGACGGCAACCTCTTCCAGGAGTTTGCCTTTATGCTTGCCGAAATTAAAGGTTTTGATAAAGACAGGCGTCCGGGTCAGTTCGACCAGTTTTTGCATCACATCCACAGAACCGTAAGCCGCCTTTGCCGCTTCGACCAGTTTACTGACAAAAAGCTTGAGTACCAGTACATCGCCGATCGCATCATGTGCTTTGACCTCGATACCCAGCTTGGAAGCCTCGTCGGCCTCCTGCTTATAGAGCTCCAACGCGTAACGGAAATATTGAAGTCTGTGGGCATTGGCATCGGGGAAGAGATGTTTGGCACAGCGCAATGTATCGATAAGCTGCATCTGGTTGGAGAACCCCTCTTTTTCCAACATTCCCAGGTCGAACTTGGCATTATGGATCAGCAGATAGTTATCACTGCTGTTTAACGACTGCAGGACCCTGAAACTCTCCATCTGCATACATGCGGGCTTGCCTTCGAGCATCTCGGGCGTTATACCGTGAACCTCCATCGCTTCGACTTTGATCTCCAGTTCCGGTTTACAAAACTCATTATAGACAGCCACAGGCTCCTTGGGCTTGCCAAGAACCATAAATCCCAACTGGATGATACGGTCCTCATCTCCTGATCCGGTAGTTTCTGTGTCTAATATAACAAATTTTGCCATTTTTCCTCTTTTCGTGCGAATTGGTATTGTAATTGTATCTATTTTATAATAAAATGAACTATCTGCAGCGGGAATCAGGGATGAATGCAAAAGAACTCTTAAAACTGACCGAAAGTCTTACCCTTTTATATGTAGAAGATGATGATATCCTCAGGGAGAGTACTGCCGATCTGTTCAAAAACTTTTTTGGCAGTGTCGAGAGTGCGGTAGACGGATTAGAAGCACTCAAGCTTTATGAGAAAGGGAAGTTCGACATCATCATCTCCGACATCCTGATGCCCAACCTTAACGGCCTTGAGATGTCAAAAAAGATCAAAGAGCAGGATGAGGAACAGCATATCATCATCATCTCCGCCTACAATGATGCCAACTATTTCGAAGAGTCTATCAGCATCGGCATCGACGGCTATATCGTCAAACCCCTTAATAACGAACAGCTGATCAAAGAGCTCTATAAGGTGAGCCACAAGATCCATGAACATAAACAGAACCTTGCCTACCGGGTACAGCTGGAAGAGGAGATCAAACAGCGGACCCAGGAGTTTAAAGAGTCTCTGGTGACAGACCGTATCACGACGCTGCCCAACCGGCTCGCCCTTGATGATGCGCTGGACAAGGAGCAGGAGTATAAGGCGCTGCTTTTTAACATCGATAACTTCAACAGTGTCAATATGGGCTTCGGTTACGATATGGGGGATGCCGTATTAAAAGCTGTCAGCGACTTTTTGCAATCCAAGCTTGACAAAGAGGGGCAGCTCTATCGTATCGGCGCCGATGAGTTTATCTATATCACCCAGGTCTATTCACTGGAGCATCTTAAGTCTGTCGCCGTTGATATCCAGTCCATCTTTATGAATGATGTGCTCACCCTCCCCAATGAAGCTTCCGTACGCCTGACGCTTTCGGCTGCGTTGGCACAGGGCAAGGCGGACAACCTTGTCAAACATTCGCAGCTGGCACTTTATCAGGCAAGGAAATCGGGTAAGAGCAAACTCTTTGTCTATGAAGAGAACCTCCCTATCTTTTCCGCCCAAAAAGAGCGTATCGGATGGATCAACAAGCTTCGCGTTGCCCTGGATAATGACCTGATCACCCCCTTCTTTCAGCCTATCGTCGATAACCGCACCGGGGCTATCTGCAAATATGAGACACTGGCAAGGATCGTCGACAACGGAAAGATCATCACGCCCAACTACTTTATCGAACCGGGCCGTGTTTCGGGCCAGATTACGGAGCTGACCAAATCGATCATCAAAAAGAGTTTTGAGATCATGGCGGATAACGACTATGAGTTTTCCATCAATATCGAGAGTGAAGACCTTAATGAAAACTATCTGCCCGACTACATCAAACATTTTGCCAACAAATATAATATCCGCATGGACCGCATCGTTATAGAGGTGCTGGAGCATATCCATACCTATGATGAGCAACAGACCCTGGAACAGCTGGAAACTTTGAAAAAGATGGGTGTCAAGATCGCCATCGATGATTTCGGTAACGAGCAGTCCAACTTCTCACGCCTTCTGGATATTCAGGCCGATTACATCAAGATAGACGGGCAGTTCATCAAAGAGATTGACTCTGATCCCAAGAGTTTCAAAATCAGCTCCGCCATCACCAACCTGGCCAAAAGTCTTGATGCCAAGATCATCGCCGAGTTTGTCCACAAAAAAGAGGTGCAGGATAAGATCCTGGAACTGGGTATAGATTTTTCACAAGGATATTATTTTGGTATACCGACCGCAAAAATCAAATGAGATCTCCCCGGGCAAGAAGCAGAAGCAGTCTATCTATGAGATGTCGATACTGATCATCGATGATTCCGAGGCCAATATCACCCTCTTGGAAGTCCTTCTCAGCCAGGACGGCTTTCAAAACAGTGAAACCGCATCCGACCTCTCCCAGGCACTGGAGATTTTAGCCAAGCGCGAGGTCGACCTGATCCTGCTCTCCTATATTCTTCCCCAGTTTTCGGGTGTCGAAGCGTGTTCGATCATCACTTCGGATCTGCGCTATGAGGATATCCCCGTTATCCTTATTACCGCCAATACCGATATGCAGACACTCAAAAGCAGTTTTGAAAACGGCGCAAGCGACTATATCGCCAAGCCGATCAACAAGGTCGAGCTCTTAGCCCGGGTCCATGCCCATCTCATCCGCAAACAGATCAGTGATGAACGCAAAAACTCCGCCATCACCGATGCGTTGACCCATATCTATAACCGCCGCTATTTTGATATCGTGTTTGACCGGCAGTACCACAAGTCGCTTTTGGAAAAACTCCCCTTCAGCTTCCTCATGATCGATATCGACAATTTCAAAAAATATAACGACAACTACGGACACCAAAAGGGTGACGAGGCGTTAAAGTCGGTAGCAGCGGGTCTGAAATCGGTACTGAAAAGAGAGAGTGACTACCTTTTTCGTCTGGGCGGCGAAGAGTTTGCCATACTCCTTTATGATACACCGCAAAGTTATATCGAAGCACTCTTAGATGATATCCATCAGGCGATAAAAGATCTCAACATCCTGCATGAATATAACAGCGATATCGGACGCCTCACCATCTCTGTCGGTGTCACAACGGCACTCAGCCTTGATGATGTCTCGAAATTCGACATCTATAACAGCGCCGACAAGGCACTCTATGAAGCAAAAGCAGCGGGCAGGAACCGTACCGTGATGAGTAAAATTGAGGCATCCTGAACTTTACAACCCGATACGCTTTTGAGTATAATTTACTATCTTTAAGGGAGTATAACTATATGAATGACGATCTAAAACAGAATCTTTTAAATCTCAGTGCCTATAAACGTCTGGGAGTGATGGTGGTCTTCGTACTTATTTTTTCGATTGTTGAGCTCATCATCTATGCGGTAGCACTGTTTCAAATTCTTTTTCTTCTCTTTACGGGTTCGACGCATACTGAGCTTAAAAAATTTGCCCAGGCTATTTCAGCGTACCTTTTTGACATCGTCAAGTTTCTAACTTTCGATACGGAGCAGATGCCTTTTCCTTTCGAATCGTGGAACTATGACCAGTCCGGTAGCCCCAAAAAAGAGGAGCCAAAAAGCGAGACCAAAAAAGATGATCCCGATCATCATGACGAGATACACGCATAGCTACACAGACGCTTTCCGAACTTTTACAAACAGCCCAGACACTTGAGAGTGAGGAGATCGATATCCTGATCTCCTCTTTGCATGAACTCAAACGCCTGCGGCAGCAGGATGAGACCTATTTTGAGTTTGATTTCGAATCTGAATCCAACCCCCAACATGCCATACCCTATGTCGCCAAACTCGGCTGGTCAGGGGACTCTTATGAACGCCACTTTTTTGAACTCGAACGTGTCTACGGGAAAAACTCCGTGCTGGTTACCGGAAGCTTTGCCGCGCAGGAGGGAGAGATCATCGAACTCTGCCGCGGCGGCAATACCCAACGCAAATACCGTTCGATCTATATCGTCTATATGGGAAGGCTGGAGTTTTTGGCCAAAAGCGATGATGCCAAAGCCAAACATGAGATCAAAAGATATCTCACCTACCAGTGTGATCTGCAAGAGCTGCGAAACGCCCTCTTATAGCCTACAAGCTCTTTTTAGAGAGTACCGATGCCTGCAGGGTGAAAGCGCTGCTGCTTAAGGTTATCTCATCACCCACAGCTACGTCAGCGATGTCAGCACGTCTGCCCTCTTTGGAGAGCTCAACGAAACCTTTTTTATCTTTGTGTTTCGGGTCTGCCTGACTCAAAGCATTAAATAACGCCTGCAGCTGCTGCTCTTTTTGGGAGAGTTTCATCTGCATCGAACGCTCTGCATTCATCTTATCCTGAAAAAGCGTCTGCTCTTTTTGTATCAGTCTCTGTTTAAAATATTGGTCAAAGCGTCCTTTGAGCGTCTCGATCTCCTGAAAATAGCTCTTGAACTTGTTCTCGATAGAGTATCGGGCCAGACGCTCTTTCAAACTCTCCAGCTGCGTATGGGCATGGGCCGTGAGGGTACGCATGCGCTGATCAAACTGATCTCTAAGCTGATCCAGATACTGTTGCATCTCCCACTGGTCAGGCAGCAAAAGCTCCATGGCCGCTGTCGGTGTCGCCGCACGCATATCGGCTACATAATCGCTGATGACCCAGTCGATCTCATGACCCACAGCCGAGACACAAAACGTCTGGGCATGATATAAAGCGGTAGCCACACTCTCTTCGTTAAAAGCCCAAAGATCCTCGACACTTCCGCCCCCGCGTGAGATCACGATAGCGTCGGCTCCAAGCGTATCCGCATGGCGTATCGCATTGGCGATCTCACTGCTGGCCCGATCGCCCTGTACCAGTACATCGATCAGCGTCAGTTTGATCATCGGCCACCGCTTGGATACCAGGCGCAGCATATCCTGCAAAGCCGCCCCCGTAGCCGAGGTGATCAGTACCATATGCTCTATCGTCTTAGGTTTGGGCTTTTTGTGTTCGGGATTGAAAAAACCCGCCTGGGAAAGCTTCTCTTTGAGCTGTTTAAAGGCCAGTGCCAGGTTCCCCACACCTGCAGGCTCGATATGGGAGACATTGAGCTGGTACTCTCCCCTCGGTTTATAGACGGTAACGGCGCCGAAAAGCACCACCTTCATACCATCTTCGAGTCTGAATTTGAGTTTGACCGCATTGCCGCGGAACATCACCGCTTTGATCTGGGAGTTTTCATCTTTGATGGAGAAGTAGACATGACCGCTTCCGTGGTAGGTGGGACGG
>JBFEYF010000116.1:0-6775 GCA_041562295.1 Sulfurimonadaceae bacterium | reverse complement strand
GCCAATATCTTTGATATGATCGATGAAGAGTATAAATAACTATTGAAGCATATAGCCGTTGAGCTGCTTCATCAGTTTGAGCGGATTGACGCTGACCCCGTGGAGTTTCATCGAAAAATGCAGATGCGGGCCGGTAACACGCCCGGTAGCCCCGGTCAGACCGACGATCGTACCCCGCTCAATCTGATCCCCTTTGTTAACATCAAAACGACTCAAATGGCAGTAGACAGAGATAATGCCCTGTCCGTGATCGACCATCACCGTATTGCCTGCATAAAAACGGTTATCTACCAAAACGACTTTTCCTGAAGCTGCAGCCTTAACAGGCTGGGGTGTTTTGGCGCGGTAATCGACTCCGGTATGATAGCCGCGACGCTCATTATTAAAGAGTCGTTCGTTGCCGTAAAAGGATGTCAAACGGCTTTGCATCGGTTCAATAAACCTTTTTTTCGGGTAATACTCCAACCCTTCATGATTATAAATCTTTTGGGCTGCAACATACTCTTTTTCCACCCGTTTTCTGTCACTCTCGCTAAGCCATATCTTTCTGGGGTCAACGCTGAGCTTCTCTTTTTTATACCGGCCCCAAATAACCTGTATCGGCTTGAGACTTTTCCTCGCTTTTTTCCCGTTACGGAGATACTCAAACTCCACTTTTTTCCTGCCGATCACGCTGTTATAATGAATCGGTATAAAAAGATAATAGCGGCTAGCTTTATAGGGGTGGTTAAAAAACTTCAAGCGCTTCTTGTCAACATAGAGTGCCAAAGGCTTTACCCCGTCAGTGGCATTATGGGTTACTAGAATGGTCTCCCCGTTTTTGACCTGTGTAGATGAAAAGAGCGGCGTTTCAACAGCCCCTAAAAGTGCACCAAAAACCAGCAGCAAAAAGAGGCGATACATCATCGTCGCCTTTTAAGATATTTATGTTCATAAAGCCACTCATAAATCTGCTCTACGATAGGTCCTGCGGCTTTACCACCGTGTCCACCGTGTTCAATCAAGATGGTAACCACATATTCAGGCTTTGAAAAAGGGGCATAGGTTGTAAACCATGCATGAGAACGTTTAAAGTAGGCCAACTCATGCTCTTTGAGACGTTTTTTGGTCTCCTGTGAAATCCCGACAACCTGAGCCGTACCGGTCTTTCCGGCTATGGCTATGGATGTCGTCAAGAAATTGGTTGCCGTACCTTTAGGGGCATTACAGACCTGGCGCATCGCCCGTCGGATAATCGGCAGTTTTTTCTTCTCTTCATCGGTTAGAATATCAACCGGTTCCGGATCATAAAACTCATCACCGACCTTCATCGCGACATGCGGTACCGGAAGCTTTCCTGTTGCCATGAGTGTCGTAAACTGCTGAATCTGTATCGGGGTTACCAGTACATCCCCCTGCCCGATCGAGCTGTTAAGCGTCTCACCGATATGCCACGGCATATTATACTTACGCATCTTCCAGACTTTATTGGGAACCGTCCCGATAAACTCATTAGGCAGGTCTACACCGGTCTTTTTCCCCAGGCCGTAGCGCATCAGATGCTTACTCATCATCGCGATACCTACTTTGAGACTCCCTTTATAGAAGTAGTCATCACAACTTTCCCGGATCGCTTGGACCAGGTTGGTGGCATCGTGTCCCGTACTTTTCCAGCAACGGAAATTACGCTTTCCAAGCTCCATGGAACCGGTACACTCAAAACTTTTCCACGGACTCAACTGTCCGGCCGTAGCATAGATAAGCCCCAGACCTGTTTTAATAACGGAGCCCGGAGGGTAGAGCCCGTTAATTAACTTATTGGTAAACGGTGCATCGATATTGGAGATCAGCTCTTGCCACTTTTTGTTTGAAATACCCGAAACAAAGGTATTGAGATCATACTCAGGCAGGGAAACGGCAGCCAGGATCTCTCCCTTGATATCTGAGACAATGGCGACTCCGGCCGCATCTTTAAAGATCTTTTTGATAAATTTTTGAAGCTCTATATCGATGGAGAGAATAAGGTTGCGGTTTTCGATCGGCTCGACATGTTTGAGTTCCTCTATCTCTTCATTATAAGCACTTACCTTGATCTGGCGGTAACCCGCCTTCCCCTGCAAATAGGTGTTATAAAATTTTTCTACCCCGCTTTTACCGATTGTACCGGTCATCTGTACGACATGCCCTTTATCCATATCTTTTCTATTGGCACGGGCGACATAACCCAATAGGTGGGCAGAGAGCTCTTTATAAGGGTAAAAACGTTTCGGTGCCGGTTCAAGGCGAAGGTTTTCTCTTAAATTTAAACGGGAGTAGACCGGAAGGATATCTTTATAACTGATAAAATCGACAACTTCTATAAACTTGTGGTTATAGTGGGAGTCCTTGCTGATGTAGCTCTTTCTTAACTCTTGGATATCCAGTGAAGGTAAATAGGTAGTGACGATCTTCAGCTCCTCTTCCAAAAGAGACAGAGTTTTTTTTCGTGAGAGGTGGGGAGCGAACTTGATACGAAAACCAAGCTCATTGATAGCTAACGGCTTTTTATGCCGGTCCAGGATCTCACCCCTGATCGGTACAATATATTTTGTCTTAATCGTGTTACGGCTGGCTAACTCGTCGTAATAGGTATTGGATTGTACACTGATGTCATAGACACGAAAAAGCAGCGACAGCCAGACAATAGCGAAGATGGTCAGGACAATTTTGACTCTCATAGGAAAAACACCACCAGACACTCGATAAAGATATAGTAAAAGATCGTCCAGTCAAACTGGGGAAGATCGATCCATATGATCTGGTTAAGGATGATGGAGAAGAACCAAAAACCCAAATAAGCCAGCGCGATACTCATATAATCCAGACACTTGTCGCAAGATACGATCTGGCGCAGTTTCAACAACCCGATACGGTAGGCGATCGTAAAGAAAAAAAGCGTACTGAACAGAAGAAACTCTCTGTCAGTCTCAAATACCAACAGATACGCCAGTGTAAAGACAAGATACTCAAGCCGGTCATGCTCTATAGCATAGACAAAAAGCAAAAACGCCAGCCCCAGAAGCGGGGGCAGGTAGAGGTAGATGCTGCTTAGCACCTCATAAAACAGCAGCAGCGCAAAAAGCGCTACTAACTTGCCAATGTCTTGATAAGTGAGACTTCGTTGCATACTGGAAAGTGTTTACATTTGATACAGTCTGCCCAGATCTTGTGATCCGGCAGTGTGGATTTGGGGATCTCGACAAAGCCGATCTTTTGAAAAAACTCCCACCGATAGGTTAAGACTAAAATCTCCTTAATAGCCAGAAGCTCTGCTTCTTTGATTGCCTCCTCGATTATCTTATGACCGATACCCCGGTTTTGATAAGCTGCAGATATAATCAGACTTCTTATCTCCGCCAATTGCGGCGAATGGATATGCAAAGCCAAAAAGCCGATAATCTTCTCATCATCTTTTGCCAGAATATAGGAGCGTATATTGGTTGACATCTCATCATCACTGCGATGAAGGATCGTACCGTCTTCTACATAGGGTGCAACGACTTGCTGCATGTGAGCGATATCTTTTAAAGTAGCCTTGGTAAAATTAATCATCTTCTGACTCTGTCAAAATGGTATAGATGGTATCTCGTAATTTATCTATACCCGACTTCTTACTGTTAGAGACCATGATTGCTTCTGGCAGTACCTTTTGCAGTGCATTGCGCTCTTTTTGGTTGAGCTTATCAACCTTGGTCACAACTTCAAGTATGATCTGTCCTGGACGCAAAATAGCGTGCAGGTGGTCCCTTACATCTTTATCAATCGCCAGTTCAGGGTGACGGGCATCAATCAGATGGACAAAAATCCGGATCGCTTCTCTTTTGGTAATAAACTCTGTCAGACTCTTTTGCCACTCCGATTTAAGTGACTTGGAGACTTTGGCATAACCAAAGCCCGGAAGATCCACAAAACGTGCATCCAAACGGCTATCTTCTGCTTTGAATGTCACCTCAAAAAAGTTAATCAACTGTGTCTTACCCGGTGTAGAGGAGGACTTAGCCAGTCCTTTACGGTTTGTCAGGGCATTGAGTAAAGAGCTTTTACCGACGTTACTTCGTCCCATAAAAGCGACTTCATTGTGACCGGTCACTTCCGGTGCCGTTTTAATGGATGGAGCCGAAGTAAGAAATTGTGCTTGTGTAATGATTGCCATACTACTCTTTTATCTTTTGTGTCGTGTTTTTATCTGACGCATTGGTATCGCTGTTTGGCGTACTGTTCAGACCTGTTTTCGTCGTATTCTTTTCATCAATCTCAAAAGTCACCCGTACCGGCTCTTTCTTTTTACCGACGATCTTGGCATTACCGGTTGTCGAGTTGATGATAATCTTATCACCACTTAGCGTACGCAGACTTTTCGTCTCTTTCAAAAAGACATCGGTAAAAAACTGATACTCTTTTTTGTGAGGGAAGAAAAGCATCTTCTGCGCTTCTCCCTGATAGGTCGTGTTTTCTTCAGAGGTGATCGAAAAAGAGACATTTCCCGATGCTTCATACCTGATAGGGTGATTAGATTCGTCCGTATAGACTAATACCTTGGTCGCATTTAGCTCATCCCGATCTTTTTTAATTTTCACATGGCCGGTAAAAGATGAAATCCCTTTCAGCTGGTCCCTGTCAAAACGGTCTGCTACGATTTGCAGCTGCCCGGCAGACAAAGAGAACGATAAAAAAAAGAAAGTGGTTAAGAGTTTCAACGGTATATCCTAAAATTATTTCAATTGTATCGATGTTTTTACATCATTTGCCTTGATTTTATCATCTTTTTGATTAAAAAAAAGTGAGCTACCTTCTATTACGCTCCCTTGCTGGGAGAGTTTAAAAGGTGTTCGTATATCTAAGGTCTCGTGTTTTATATTATAAGTGGCTTTGTCCGTTATCAAATAGAGATTATCTTTACCGTGATACTGGACATCTTTTTCCAAATAGATCCGGTTTTTGCGGTACATACCGCTCTTAGCAGATATCGTCTGTACCGTATTATTGGCTTCTCGATACAGAGCAAAATCTTCCAGTTCAAAACGGTTGGGGTAGCGTTCCATCTTCTCCCCCATCAACATCACCTTCAGTTCGTTGCCTTCTATTTCATACGTCACAAAAGCATCAAACTCTAAAATAGGTATATCTTTTAGCTTTTTTTGGTCAATGACATAAGGTTCCAAAATAAAATAGATAAAGAGTGAAACAGCCAAAAAAAGGAGGAAAAAGCGGTTGAGTGTCATACCCATAGTTTTAAGAACTCCTCCATTTGACCATTCTCTTCCAAAAGTATCTCGATCGCTTCCCTGGCAGCACCTTCACCCCCTTTAGAGAGTGTCACCGTATCTGCCAGTTCACGCAGATGCTTAACTGCATCTGCCGGAACAAAACTTCGGCCCACCGCTTTAAGCATCTTGTAGTCATTAAGATCGTCACCCATGGCAGCGACCTCTTCCAAACCGAGCTCCAGATCTTCACACAATCCCAACAAAAGACTGTGCTTATCTTTGACCCCCTGATAAAGCAGATGAACGCCCAGTTCTGTAGCACGGCGTTCTACGATCTTGGACTTTCTCCCCGTTATAATAGCGACTTCATTGCCAAGACGCTTCCATGAAGATATCGCCAATCCGTCTTTGACATCAAAAACCTTAATCTCATCACCCGACGCAGTATAGGTAATTCCGCCAGCGGTCAAGGTACCGTCGACGTCTAATACAAGAAGCTTTATCATAAAACGTCTTTTGTACTGGGGATACCGGCTCGTTCCTGTTTGGCCAAAGCACGGCGCAGTGCCACGGCTAAGGCTTTAAACGATGCCTCGATGATATGGTGCTTGTTTTTCCCGCGGTTTTGCACAATATGCACCGTGATACCCGCATTCAAAGACAAGGCATGGAAAAACTCTTCGGCCAGTTCCGTATCAAAGCTGCCGACACTGCCTTGCAGTTCAACTTCATAACAGAGGAAGGGGCGGTTGGACAGATCCAGGTCGCATGAGACGGAAGCTTCATCCATGACTACGGTAGCCGAACCGAACCGTTCGACCTTCTCAATAGGGAAAATCTCATCTTTTAATGCCTTGCCAAGCACAATACCGACATCTTCCACACTGTGGTGATCATCGATATGGGTATCCCCTTTACACCGTACGGTCAGATCGAAATAGCTGTGCTTGCTAAAACTTTCCAGCATATGATCTAAAAAACCGACACCCGTTTCGATATCAGATTTACCGTTACCGTTAATATCAAGTGTAACACTGATATCTGTCTCTTTAGTCTTTCTTTGTAGTGATGTCACTTTAATCCCTTATGATAAATGCGTTTTTAAATCCGCGGTTTTCTGAGATGAAGTTACGGGCTTCCCCGTCCGATCTAAACCCTGCCAACAGCACGCGGTATACTGTATCCCCGTTGACTTCATACTCTTTGATAATAGCCGCATGGTTACTTTCTCCGACCTCAGTGTAACGTTCCTGATATCTTTTGGCACCGTCAAACTGCTTAAAAGAGCCGATCTGCACATAAAAGTTGCCCAACTGGCGGGCCTCTTTTTTGGGTTGGTAATGATCCTGGGCTATAGCAGGACGCTCAACTTTCTCTTCATCCGACTGAAAGCCTAAAACTTCCAACCGTACAGGTGCCGTACCTTTGTCTGTCATACTGATTGTACGTGCGGCTGCTTTAGAAAGATCGATAATACGGTTTTTCATAAAAGGACCGCGGTCATTGATACGAACCGTCACCTGTTTTCGGTTATCCAGGTTAGTCACCCG